>PXES01000407.1 GCA_003564655.1 Paracoccaceae bacterium | reverse complement strand
CCCGGCTTGCCGAAACCGCCGCGATCTGGAATCCTCAAAACGGCCCCGGATGTTGGGCCCCGCCAGAACAAGGGACGCTCATGTCCACAGCCTTTCTTGACGATATTCGCGCAACGCTTCAGCAGATCGAGGCCGACGGGCTGCTGAAGCGCGAGCGTGCGATCCTCTCGCCGCAATCGACCCGGGTGCAGGTGGGCGAGCGCGAGGTCATCAACCTGTGCGCCAACAACTATCTCGGTCTTGCCGATCACCCCGCGCTGGTCCGGGCGGCCACTCAGGCGATGGAGAGCCACGGCTTCGGCATGGCCTCGGTCCGGTTCATCTGCGGCACGCAGGATCTGCATCGCGCGCTGGAAACCCGTCTGGCGCAGTATCTGGGGGCCGAGGACAGCATCCTCTTCGCCGCCTGTTTTGATGCCAATGGCGCGCTTTTCGAGCCGCTGCTGGGGCCAGAGGATGCCGTGGTATCGGATGCGCTGAACCATGCGAGCATCATCGACGGCATTCGGCTCTGCAAGGCGCGGCGCTATCGCTATGCGAATGCCGACATGGACGCGCTCGAGGCGCAGCTGAAAGCGGCGCGGGCGGATGGCGCGCGGCACATCATGATCGCAACCGATGGCGTGTTTTCGATGGACGGATATCTCGCCCCGCTGCCAGAGATCCGCGCGCTGGCCAATCAATATGATGCACTTCTGATGGTCGATGACTGCCACGCGACGGGCTTCATGGGGCCGCAGGGGCGGGGCACGCCCGCGCATTTCGGGCTGCGCGCCGACATCCTGACCGGCACGCTGGGCAAGGCGCTGGGCGGCGCGCTGGGTGGCTATATCGCCGGGCCGCAACCGGTGATCGACCTGCTGCGCCAGCGCGCGCGGCCCTATCTGTTCTCGAACGCGCTGCCACCGTCGATCGTTGCCGCCGGGCTCGCCGCCATAGATCTGGTCGAACAAGCCGACGACCTGCGCGCGCACCTCTTCGACAACGCTGCCCACTGGCGCGCGGGGCTGGCGGCGGCCGGATTCGAGCTGCTGCCGGGGGAACACCCGATCATCCCGGTCATGCTGCATGATGCGCACAAGGCGCAGGCGATGGCCGCGCGGTTGTTCGAGCTTGGAGTCTATGTCTCGGGCTTCTTCTTTCCGGTGGTGCCCAAGGGGCAGGCGCGCATCCGCACGCAGATGAATGCCGCCCTCGGCCGTACCGAGCTCGATCAGGCCTTGGCCGCCTTCGAACAGGCGGGCCGCGAGACGCGGGTTCTGGCATGAAGGCGCTGGAGAAATCCCGCCCCGAGCCGGGGCTCTGGCAGATCGAGGCGCCCGTGCCCGAGATCGGCCCCGACGATGTGCTGATCCGGGTGCACAAGACCGGCATCTGCGGCACCGATATCCATATCTGGAACTGGGACGACTGGGCGCAACGCACCGTGCCCGTTCCGCTGATCACCGGCCATGAATTCGCAGGCAAGATCGTGGAGATGGGGCGGAACGTGACCGGGCTGTCGGTCGGGCAGCGCTGCTCGGGCGAGGGGCATCTGATCGGGCGCGACAGCCGCCAGAGCCGCGCGGGCAAGTTCCACCTCGACCCCGCCACGCGCGGCATCGGCGTGAACGAGCCGGGGGCATTCGCCGAATACCTGCGGCTTCCCGCCTTCAATGTCGTGCTTCTGCCCGATGCGATTGACGATGAAATCGGCGCAATTCTGGACCCGCTGGGCAATGCCGTGCACACGGCGCTCAGCTACGATCTGGTGGGCGAGGATGTGTTGATCACCGGCGCAGGCCCCATCGGGATCATGGCCGCGGCGGTCGCGCGCCATGTCGGGGCGCGGCATGTGGTGATCACGGATGTGAACCCGGCGCGGCTGGAACTGGCGACAAAGGTGGTCGATGTCGTGCCGGTGAACGTCGCGCAGGAGGATCTGGCCGAGGTTCAGGCGCGGCTGAAGATGCGCGAGGGCTTCGATGTGGGGCTCGAGATGTCGGGCAACCAGCGCGCGCTCGACCAGATGGTGGAAAACCTGGTGATGGGCGGGCGCATCGCGCTTCTGGGCATCCCGCCGGGGAAAAGCCCCGTGGACTGGTCGCGCATCGTGTTCAAGGCGATCACCATCAAGGGCGTCTATGGCCGCGAGATCTTCGAGACCTGGTACAAGATGATCGCGATGTTGGAAAACGGCCTCGATGTTCGTTCCGTCATCACGCATCGCTACCCGGCCTCGGACTTCGCCGGCGGCTTCGAGATCATGCGCAGCGGGCAATCGGGCAAGGTCGTTCTGGACTGGGCGTAGCGGCCCCGCGCGACTGCTGGCCTTGCTCAGTTCCCCAGGATCCCCGGCAGACGCAGCCTATGTGCCTTCGCGCAATCAAGCGCCTCCGCATAGCCCGCATCGGCATGCCGCCACACGCCCGAGGCCGGGTCGTTCCACAACACGCGCTCCAGCCGCCGCGCGGCGTCGACCGTGCCGTCGGCCACGATTACCACCCCCGAATGCTGCGAGAAGCCCATCCCGACCCCGCCACCATGGTGCAGGCTGACCCAGGTCGCGCCCGAGGCGGTGTTCATCAGCGCATTCAGCAGCGGCCAGTCCGACACCGCGTCCGAGCCGTCCAGCATGGCTTCGGTCTCGCGGTTGGGGCTGGCGACCGAGCCACTGTCCAGATGGTCGCGCCCGATCACGATAGGGGCTTTCAATTCGCCCGAGGCCACCATTTCGTTGAACTTCAGCCCCGCGCGGTGCCGGTCGCCCAGCCCCAGCCAGCAGATGCGCGCGGGCAGGCCCTGAAAGGCGATCCGCTCGCGCGCCATGTCGAGCCAGCGGTGCAGGTGGTCGTTCTCCGGGAACAATTCGCGCATCGCCCGATCGGTCTTGTAGATGTCCTCGGGGTCGCCCGACAGCGCGCACCAGCGGAACGGGCCGATGCCCTTGCAGAACAAGGGCCGGATATAGGCGGGCACGAAACCGGGAAAGGCAAAGGCGTTTTCCAGCCCCTCCTCCTTTGCGACCTGGCGGATGTTGTTGCCGTAATCCAGCGTCGGCACGCCGTCATTCCAGAAATCGACCATCGCCGCGACATGGGTCTTCATCGAGGCGCGCGCGGCGGTCTCCACGGCTTTCGGGTCGCTCTCCTGCTTCTCGCGCCATTCGGCTACGCTCCAGCCAATTGGCAGATAGCCATGCACCGGGTCGTGCGCGCTGGTCTGGTCGGTGACGATATCGGGGTGGGTGCCGCGCTTGTATATCTCGGGGAAGATCTCGGCGGCGTTGCCGATCAGCGCCACGGATTTCGCCTCACCGGCCTTTGTCCAGCGCTGGATCATTTCCAGCGCCTTGTCCAGATCATGGGTCTTGGCGTCGCAATAGCGGGTGCGGATGCGGAAATCGGCGCGGGTCTCGTCGCATTCCACGGCCAGACAGCAGGCCCCGGCCATCACGGCCGCCAGCGGCTGCGCGCCGCCCATGCCGCCCAAGCCCCCGGTCAGGATCCAGCGCCCGCGCAGATTGCCGTCGTAATGCTGGCGCCCGGCCTCGGCGAAGGTCTCATAGGTGCCCTGAACGATGCCCTGCGTGCCGATATAGATCCACGATCCGGCGGTCATCTGGCCATACATCATCAGCCCGCGCCGATCCAACTCGTTGAAATGCGCCCATGTCGCCCAATGCGGCACAAGGTTCGAGTTCGCGATCAGCACGCGCGGGGCGTCCGGGTGGGTGCGGATGATCGCGATGGGCTTGCCCGATTGCACGATCAGCGTCTCGTCATCTTCCAGATCCTTCAGCCCGGCCACGATGCGGTCGAAATCCTCCCATGTGCGCGCGGCGCGGCCGATGCCGCCATAGACCACCAGCTCATGCGGGTTCTCGGCCACGTCGGGGTGCAGGTTGTTCATCAGCATCCGCATGGCGGCCTCGGTCAGCCAGCTTTTCGCGGTGATCTCGGGGCCGGTGGGGGGGTAGATGTCGCGCAGGTTGTGGCGGGGGTTGGTCATGCTGTGCCTCTCAAGTCAGGGGCGATGGTTTCAAGGGCTTCCAGGATCGCGCGCAGATGCGGACGCAGCCGCGCGGCCTTGTCGGGGTCATAGGCGAAGGGTGGGGCCTCCGCCGCCAGATGGGTGAGTTGTGCCAATTCCATCTGGATGGCATGGATGCCGCGCGCGGGCTGGCCGTAATGCCGCGTCGTCCAGCCACCCTTGAACCGGCCATCGACAACAGTGCTGTAGCCATCGGCTTTCATGCAGATTTCCGTCACTTCGGCCGCGACCTCGGGCGCGCAGGTGGTGCCGCTGTTCGTGCCGATGTTGAAATCCGGCAGGCGCCCGTCGAACAGGAAGGGCACCAGGCTGCGGATCGAATGGCAGTCATACAGGATCGCCACGCCATGCCGCGCCTTCACCCGCGCCAGTTCCGCCGCCAGCGCGGTGTGATAGGGCGCGTGAAAGGCTTCGCGCCGTGCCGCGATCCCGGCGGTACCCGGTGGCGTTTCCCAGATTGGTTCGCCGTCGAAATCGGTCAGCGGCACCAGCCCGGTGGTATTCTGCCCCGGATACAGGCTTTCGCCTGACGGGTCGCGGTTGGCGTCGATCAGGTAGCGGTGGAAGGTCGCGCGCACGGTGGTCGCCCCGGGCAGCAGCCCGTCATAGAGCCGGTCCACATGCCAGTCGGT
>PXES01000203.1 GCA_003564655.1 Paracoccaceae bacterium | reverse complement strand
TCCACAGGTTCCGGCTGACGAAAGGCGATGATGTCTGTAGTCTTCTCCATGGCGTATCGTTCCTCTTGGAAGTTCTGCCAGGCTTCAGCACCCGCCACGATACGCCACCCTCTCAAACCCCATCACCCAGTTTCCCGCATAGCTCTTTGCCCAGCGCGTTTGAATTTACAGATTGTTTTTCAAAGAGGCGCAGGTCTTGCAGGATCCGCCTTTCAGTCACGCTTTAGCCTGAAGCGCTGCCACCGGAGCCTTTGTGCCTCTGCTATCGTAGCCTTGCCCGCTTCTGTCTTCGGGCCGGTAGAAAGGCCACCATGGAATTTGCATCGCCGTTTGCCCGGAATGACCTTGTTCTTGCAGAGAGTGCCTGACCTCGTGCGCGCATCACATTGCGGGCGGTCCCGAGCGGGCAGGGCGTTGCCATCGTCATCCAATCCCCTTTTCCCGCATCCGCGTGCACACAACGCCATGACAATCATCGCATGATCATCTGAAATCTGGGTGTAGGTGCTGCATCGCCGGACAGGGCCTCCAGCGCAAACGTCATGCTTCGATTTCTTCAAGCTCAATGCGGCGTAGTTCGGCCAGCATAGCGCTTATGGCGGCCTGTTCTCTTGTTGGTCTGCCCTTCGAAAACCTCAGCATTTCTCAACATGTATGTAAGAGCTCATAGAACACAATGCGCCGAAGCTCGCTGATCGCCCGGAAAAATGACCTCTTGAAGCGGCCTCAGCGTTGTTCCTGGCGCTACCATTCTCTCCTTGGTCCAGCCATCTAAAACGGTACGTTTTGGCAGGCAGATTGTAAGAGCCCTGGCAATATGGACGGGATGCTTCCGTCTTCGGCGTCGACACGGACCCATTTTACAACCGTGTGGGAAAACCATCCCCGTTTTCGCGACCAACAGCGCTCATCTCGCTACCGCAGGTGCCGGGATTGCGCGGATCGTCGTCGTCGCGCCACCCGGCTTCCGCGTTTCCTCTGATTGTCGAGACGCGATAAGGCCGCGCTCGGGCACTTACTACGCAGCGCGTTCAGCAGCGGCCTTCAACTTATACATCATCGCATCCGACATGCCGTGCTTGTGGCACAACTCCGAGACCTTCGCCCTCGCAGTATACTCCTGCTGGATCCCAACGATCTGGTGTTCAGGCCTGACGCATTCGGGGCTGAAATGATCCCGCGGACCATTTCTTGGCGCCACTCATCACTTTGGCCACTGTCCCCTGCCACTCGGTAAAACGTGGTTTGCGCATCGCCTGCTCTCCTTGACTTTAAGAGCGTAACAGGAACAAAATATCGTTTTGAATGGCGCGGTTTCTGGGCGGTGAGCCAGAAGGCTCAGGGCATTGACCACGTCTTTGACTCTTCGCAAGTGTTTCATCACTGCGCGGTTGACCTCTTGCAGCGCCAATGCTGATGTAAATCAGGATTTTTCCAGGTCTTCGTCCCTGTTTTCAGAAGCCATGATCAGCTGTGAGTTGCAGGGGCAATGACCAGCGCCAGAGGACCGAGTGTAGATGGAAGCAGACATGCTCTTTTGTCGACTCGCGGATCCGGACGTTCTGGCAATCGATGTGCCAGAACACCGCGTTCCCGAGTTGTGCAGCCGCGCCAGCCTGCACCGGGTCGAGGCCATCGTGCTGCGCAAGCTGCGCGCGCATGCAGACCACCCGGCAGTGCGTGCGCTGTCCGAGGAGCTGGTACCGACAACTGCGCTCACCATGATGCTCGAGCACCGCGCCGCGCCCATCGGCCACGAGATCAGGGCGCGCGCCCTGTCGGCGGCGATGGTAAAGGGCGGGGTGTTCGCCCGAAAGCTCTACGCACACCCCGAAGACCGCCCCTGGACCGACATCGACATCCTTGCCGCGCCCGAGGCGCGGGACGAGATCGCATCGGTCCTGCGCGACCTGGGCTATCGCTTTGCCGGGGCCGAGGGACTGCGCAACCGCAAGCGCGAGGAGAAATGGGGGCACCCGGACGCGCCTGAAGTGCTGATAGAACTGCACGGGGATATGGTCCACTACCCGTCGCTTCGCCGGGGCGTTCGTTTCGGCCATGCGGAGTTGACGGCTGACGGGCAGCAGGACCCGGAGGCACCGCTCGCCCTGTTTGCGACCGCGGTCGTCCATGTGACGCTCGGGCACAAGTTCCACAAGCTGCGCCTGATGGTCGATGCCTTGCAGGCCTTTCGCGCGCTGGATGCCGCCGACAGGGGCGCCTTGCCCGAGTGCATGGAACAGCTTTCGCTGCGGGTGGAGGCCGCTCTCGTCCTGCATCTGATTGCCGGGCTTTTCGACATGCCCGATGCGCGTGACATTGCCTCGAAGCTCGATCCAACACGTCAGGGACGCCTGGCGGCGTTGATTGTCCGACCGCGCGATGTCCTGGAAGCGAAGGGGCCGGGCCTCAATGCCTCGCATCTGCGCCGTCTCGCGTTTCGTGGGATGCAGCAGTTGCATTTGTCGCGATCGGCCGTCTGATGTGCCTACGGGTCGTGCTGGCGACGGACCGGTCCGGCTACATGGCCCCAATCATCCCTATCCTCGCCGAAGCCGGGGCTGAAATCGTGGCCCATGTCGCGCCGCCGGGGGCGTCGCGCTGGCACCATGCTGGAGGCTATCGCTTCACCCCGATGCTGCGCCGCCCCGCGCCCAGCTGCCGCAGGCTGGCCTTTGTCGGGGTTGACGACTGGCCCCGCATCCTCGCGGCGCTGCAGCCGCTGACCCCCGATCTGATCGTCAGTGCCTTCTTGCCGCGACGGCTACCGCCGGAGTTGCTGGCGTTGGCGCGGCTGGGCGGGGTCAACCTGCATCCGGCCAGATTGCCCTGGTATGCCGGGGCCAGTCCGCTGCGCGCCATGTTTTTGCAGGGGGATGAGCTGCGGTTCGGTGGCATGACGTTGCACTCCATGACCGAGAAATTCGATGCAGGCCCGATCATTGGGGCCGCAACGCTCGATCCCCGTGTCTGGCGGGCGCCCGCCGCGCTGAACGCTGCCCTTGCCGGGGCGGCGGCGTCGCTCTGCGCGGGGCCATTGCAGCACTGGCTCGCAGATCAGATCACGCCGCGAGAACAGATCGCGGGCGCGTTTCCCCGTGGCAGGATCAAGGACCATGGCGCGCTCGATGCGACGGAGGTATCGGCGGCGCGGGTGCAGCATCTGATGCGGCTGTTCCGCCGCGGCCTGATGATCGCCGGGCCGCAGGGCGCGCAGCATGCCGGGTATCTGCTGCGCCACCTCGGGCCGCCGACGGGCGAGGCGCCCCGGCAAGCCTGGCCGCGACGGTTGCAGTTCGACTGCGCGGATGCGCGGCTCGAGGCGCGCCACCCGTTCGGGCTGGAGCGCAGGCTCCACCGGCTGAGCGGACACCGACCATCGCCGCGCCCGACGGTTGCGCCGATCGCCCCGGCCTCGGTGCTGACGGCGGATCAGAACGCGGACTGCATCGCGCGGATGGCCGCCTGCAACCCGTCAGACCCCGACTCCACGCCCAGCACGTGACAGGGCCCCTGCCCGGTCAGCGCGACCAGCGCCTCGAGGCGCCCCTGCTGGACCGGCCAGAGCCCGCTGGCGGTGACGTTGATGTTGTCGGCGATCAGCGCGCTCAGCGCATCGCCCGGGGACTGCGGCGCAAGACCCGCCGTGCCGGTGCGCCGCAACTCGACCAGCGCCAGCACCGGCAGCGTCTCGCGCACCAGCCGCACCGGCGGCGGCAGGCAGCGCTGCGGCACCGAGATCTCATCCCGCGCGGGCCACGGGTCGGGCAGGGCAGGGCGCAACCAGTCGAGCATCCGGGCCGAATCGCGATGCAGGTTCAGCGCGCGCGGCAGGCCCCATGCCGATATCGCATCGTCAGCATCCCTCCCGATCACCGCCGCATCATCGGCGGCGAGCCCGAACCCGGCCCCCGCCAGGGCGAGCGATGTCGTGGTCTTGCCCGTGCCCGAGGCCGCATGGACCAGCACCACGCCTTCGGCGCCTGCGGGCTGCAATGCGGCGCAATGGATCAGGGCCTGCCCGCTGACATGCAGGGCCTCTTCCAGCGCGATCATGGCCAGCTCGGCGCGGGCGAGGGCGCTGCACTCCGGCGCGACGGTCAGCACGGCCGCGGCCTGCGGTCCGGTGGCAAGCGCGGCCTGTCCCGCGATCAGGACATGGCGCTGCGCGGTATCGCGCCAGAAATGATAGACGAGCCCCTCGCGGTCGCTGGACTCGACTTCGCGCGGGGGCGCGGTCGGCACCTCGCCGTCGCGGACATGAAGGGTGAAAACGGGGCGCTGACCGGGGCGGGGCGGGGCCTTGAACTCGGCCAGCGTGCCCGCCAGCAGGCCCGCGGGATCATCGAGAGCCAATGTCCCGCGGCGCAAATCGACTGACGCGGCACTCATCCCTGACGCTGGGGAAAGCGCATCAGCTCGACCATACCGGGGCCCTTCGTGCCGATGATGGGCGCGCCGTCGAGACACACCCAGCAATGCGTGCTGGCTGGCCCGTCGCGCCCCAGCGAGTCCGGCTGCAGCGCGTAGCGCAGTTCTGGGTCGTGCCCGGCCATGCGAAGGAAGCGAAAACCCAGCAGCCCCAGCCGGAAACAGCGCCGCTTGCGCATCAGGATGGGGCGGCGGCAGGCGCGGCGCACCCAGCGCGCGATGGCCTCGGGCGCGATGCCCGACCAGCGCGGGTC
>PXES01000255.1 GCA_003564655.1 Paracoccaceae bacterium | reverse complement strand
TCTACCTCAAGCGTAGCCATGCCCCAAAGGCACCTTATCCATTGTAGGCCCCAGCTCCTCATTGCCATTACAGATTACAGATTACAGATTACAGAGGGAGCGGACCCTAAAGGGTATGCCTCTAGCTGAGTAAGGAAAAAAGGAGGCAGGGCAAGTGCACGCGATGTCAAGGGGTGGTCGCAGGTACTGCATTCAGTTGCATGCACAAGTTTCGCCACCTGGCGCGATTCCGCGCCAACGCGACCCACTCCTCAGGGGACCTGGGAGCAGACCCTTCCACGCTAGCCCTCCCCAGAGAATCTAATGCAGCATGCAGCCACGTTCGCCGCGGGCGACCAGGGGGCCTGCCACAACCAACCAGGCCTGTAGCGAAAAGAAGTTGCTTGACCACCGAAGAGTCGGGCATGCGGGCTACGTGACCCAGGCGTGTGAGCCGCTGCGAGTCAATGCAAGCCTGCAGGGAGGGCACGCCTGTAGCAGCGCTCAGGTCATGCAGCGGGTAGGAGCGGCCGTCAGGGCGGCGCCACATGCCAGTTAGGCGCCGCAGGTAGTCGTTGTGGGCGGTAGCCAAGGGGGCCAATTCAGCGTCGGAGAATGCGCAGGTGTCAGGGATGCCAGCCAGGAGGACAGGGAGGACGTATACCTTGTACAGGGTCGCACGAGTCCGGCGGGGCCCCGGCAGCCGCAGGGCACTGGCAATGCGCCGGTAAGCCATACCAGCAGCTGCAAGCCGGCGCGCTAACAGCGGGCTGGCAGACCGGTCAGCTGTGAGGAGCCAGCCGAGGTAGCGCGCCGCAGGAACAACTGTGATGGAAGCGCCGGTACCTTGCACCTCAATGCTGCTGGGAGCTGGGGCATCGCGCGTTGGGTTCACGATGACAACCTCACACTTGGCGAAGTTGATGACCATGCCCCATTCCTGTGCCACCTGGTAAAGAATCTCCAGGGCTGTCTGCAAAGCAGCCAGGGACTCACATAGGAGGATGAGGTCATCCGCGTAGGCGGCGTGCAACAGCCGACGAGTAGCAGTCTCCCCGCCTGGCAGGCGATACTCAAAGTGGAAGCCGGTGACGCCACGCTGCCGACAGCGATGCTTGAAGCACCTAAGCACCAGATCCTGGAAGACGTTGAACAGCATGGGTGACGCAGGGCATCCCTGTCGCACGCCAGCGTGGACGGGGAAGGGGGCCGACTCGTGATTCCCCACACGTACCGAAGACATAGAGTCAGCGTAGAGGTCAGCAAACAGGTCGACCACATGAGGTTCTGCCCCATAGGCACGGAGAATAGCCCACATTGTCTGCCGATCGACGGCATCAAAAGCCTGCTTGAAGTCAATGAGCCCAGCGTAGACAGGCCGCCCGTGCTCAACCGCCAGCTCGGTGACGCGGGCAACACAGTACTTGGCGTCAGAGGTGCCACGATGCTTGCGGAAGCCATGTTGCTCGTCAAGTAGGCAGGCATCCACCGTGGGTTGCATGCGCCCAGCTAGGAGTGATGCGTATGCCTTGGCGCAGGTGTTGAGCAGAGCAATCCGGCGCCGGTTACCAGGGTTGAGGTAGTCGCCAGGTTTGGGTAGCGGGGCAATGACCGACTCTCGCCACCGGGCAGGGGTGTGCCGACTGCGCCAAACAGCTGTGACAGCACGGTGCAGGAGCTTGGCGGCACTGGCGCCGCCCGCCTTGAGGGCAAGTGGGCTCAGACCGTCGCGCCCAGGTGCCCCCTGGCGCAGGTGCCCTAGCACCTTCGCCACGTCTGCTACGGTCGGCTCTGACGGCGTGCCGCTGTCAGGAGGAGGGGGTGATGGGCGCAGCTCGTCAGGTAATGCGGCGACAGCGGCAGGAACACGAGCCGCACGGTGCACGTCGGGGAGCGGTCTCGCCACCTCCTGAGCTGCAAACGCGGCTGCGATGGTGTCGACTGCAGCTTGTCCTGACACCACAGAGCCATCAGCCGCGCGCACAACTGCAGCCGGTTGCGGCTGGCGGATGTCGCACAGACGTCGCAACTGCGCGTGGGCATGACGCTGTGAGGATGGGGCGCAGCGATTAGCATGGGCGATGCCCTCTAGCACGGCCTCGCGGTGTGTCTGGCGCTCGGTGAAGTGAACACGCCGGGCGAGGCGCTGGCAGTGACGGTAGCGCTCATAGGCGTCTTCCGCCAGGTCTGCGAGTAGATCCAGCGTGGAAACAATGCAGAGTTCCTCCCAGGCTCTCCAATACAGTCGGCGTACGCCGTCCCACAACCGCCAGGCTTTGCGTTGACGGGCGGACGCCTGGCGGCCGACGCCACCTAGCCAAACAGCGTCTGCCTGGCGAGCACCTGCTCGTTTGGGCAGATGCGCCACCGCAGCCTGCATGGGGATGTCTGTGACCAGGGCAGCTGCAGCCTCGGTCCACTCGGGGGTGGGGGCCTCCGGGACGGGCTCTGCCGCCACCGCTGTTACGCGCTCACCTAGGCCCAGCTCGTAGGCCTCCCTATGTCCGGTGTCAGTATCTGCAAGACGCTCCCAATCCAGGCCGCGTGCACCGCCGCGCGGCGCTGTCGCAGGAGGTCGTCTGATGGCCGTGTATATGTCGACGGTGAGCAGAGCGTGGTCGGTGTGGTGTGCCGTAGCCTGCCACGACGCCGTTGCAGAGAGGAGGGCAGGTCGAAGTAGACGGCTGACCAGCACATGGTCCAGCGCCGCCCATGTGCGCCCGTTCGGGCTCCGCCAGGTAGCTGTGTGCTCAGCATCGCGCGCGAAGAAGCTGTCTGCCACCACCAGACCCGCCTCTGCGCAGAGACGCACCAGCCGCAAGCCGTTGTCGGTGGCATCCGCCCGCGGAGGAACGCCAGTGCGGTGGTCTGTAGGGGCAGCCCTCGCTGCATTGGCGGCGCCCGGCGGCGGCGGCGCGTCGGGGACCGCGTGCGGCCCCACCACACCTGCCACCAGTGCACGCCCCACGACGGCGTTGAGGTCGCCGAGGACAATAGCGGAGTGAGACGAGGGCACCGTGGCGAGCATCGCCGATAGCGCCGCCCAGAAATGGTCCTTGTCTTCGGTCGATGCCTCGTTGGTTGGGGCGTACGCCACAATCACTGCGAGTGGGCGTGGGCTTGCATGCAGGTGGAGGAGCAGTAAGCGGTCTGGGGCCACGGGGGAAGAGGTGGCGGCCAGGAGGGACTTGGCTGCTCGTGGCGCGAGGATCGCGCCGACGCCGTGTTGTCGCCGCTCGCCGTGGGCGGCACCACTCCACACGAGCGTCGCCCCAGAGTCCCCCAGGCAGACGGATCCGAAGCCAGGGCGGCGGCACTCCTGAAGTCCGGTGATATGGACGCCAGCTGTGTGCATCTCTCCCGCTAGCTCGGCCAGCTGGAGCGTGCTTGACGTGCGCACATTGAGCGTGCCAACACGGAGCAGCTGGCACCGGAGGGGGAGTTGCTGTCCCGCCTCTCGGTGCCCTCCAGCAGCGTTCATGTCGCACGCGCCGCTGACCGGAGCGTACGGTTAACGGCGACAATGGGGATGTTTTTGCCGTGCAGCCTGCAAAACCACTGGCTTGGCTCCTTCTCAAGGCCGGCGCACGAGCGGTGCACCGCAGCCTGGCACCCATCCTTGGCTTCGCAGAGCATGATGGGGTCTTTAGCGGATGAACCCAGGCCGCCGCACCTGTCACAGGCAGTGGTCTGGTCGTGCCGCGAGCGCCCACCCGGCGGCGTGCCGACCCTGGCCGGTCTGACCAGCGCCTCCTTGTACGGAGAGCGCGACCGGCTGCGGTCGCCTGCGCGGCTGTGCGCCGGTGGCGGCGGTGCCGGCAGTACCATCAGGGTGTCAAGCTGCTCCGCTGGAGCACTCTGCATGACAATTTCCTCAGCGAGTGCGGTGGCCGTGGGCGCCTGCCTCCATGCATGCGCCGCGTCCAGCATGGCGCGCATGGTCTCCTCCTCCTCCGGCACGATGAGCATGCTGGTGAGACCGGGGTGCATGCCGCGCCAGTAGGCCGCCAGCAGGGCGGCGTTATCCGCCATGTTGCCAGGCAGCTTAACATCACGCTCCTCAATTTGTAACAATTGAGCATGCACATAAGCGCCCTCTCCCTTGCGCACGCTAAGGCGCCGGCACTCTGCGTCCAGCCGGTCGAGTTGCAGCCCGCCGTATTCCTCCTCATCGTTGTCAGTCGCCTGGTGGCCGCGGCGCTTGGCCGCGTTGGCTGGGGGGCGCAGATGCGGCGGCGGTGGCACTGTCGGCTGCGACTGCGACTGCGACCCCTCCACACGCGCCTCGTACCTGCGCCTTTCACCGTAGGACTGTTTCCTGTGGGCAATGCTCGCCTTGTGCTGGAGCGGGCGTGGTGGGGGCGAAATCGCGGCAGGGCGACCAACTGCAGGCAGGCAACAAGCAGCCTGCATGTGCTCACGCTGCACGGCATACAGCACCGTCGAGACAGACTCCGCCCAGTCCACAGAGCTCTTGAGGCCACCAGCGATGAGCTCCTCGACGCAGGCGCGAAGGCGCGTGGCGAGCTGCGACGCTTCGGCTAGCGCCGCCGCGCGGTGGCGCTGTGCGAGTTTCTTCGGCATGCCAGCCAGGGGATGAAGGCTTTTACCGGATGACATTGATGAGATAAATGCCGTCCGTTCAGTACCGGAGGAGTTCTCTCGTGGTGACAAGATGATAGTGCCATGCGGGTCCGCTCCCTCTGTAACAGTAAC
>PXES01000118.1 GCA_003564655.1 Paracoccaceae bacterium | reverse complement strand
GCGCGCCCAGAACAGAAAGACCAGCACGGCAAGCGACAGCAACAGCGTCGGCACCGAGATGCCGTCCAGCGCGCGAAAGAAGGACGGCAGGATTTCGGGCAGGGTGCGGCCCCTCACATCTGTGCCAAGAACGTGGCGCAACTGACTGGCTGCAATCAGAATTCCTGCCGCCGTGATGAATCCGGAAATAACCGGGTGCGACAGAAACGACGCGATGAAGCCCAGCCGGAAAACGCCCATCAGCAACAGCATCGCCCCCGACAGCAGCGCCAGCCACAGCGCCGCGAGCTCATAGCCCGGCGTTCCGACCTCGGCCACCATGCCCGCGGCGGCGGCGGTCATCAGCGCGACCACGGCGACCGGGCCGACCGCCAGCGCGGGCGAGGTGCCGAACGCCGCATAGAGCAGCAGCGGCAACATCGCCGCGTAAAGCCCGGCCTGTGGGGGCAATCCGGCCAGCATCGCATAGGCCATGCCTTGCGGCACCAGCATGATCGTCACGACCGCGGCGGCAATCAGGTCTTGTACCAGCGCGCTGCGGTCATAGCCGCGCGACCAGAGAAGAAACGGCAGGAAGCGCGTCAGCATGGGCGGGGAACTTTCTGGTGTCATTGTGAAAATCGACGCAGCCATATGGCAGGGCCGGGTCCGGTGTTGCGGGCAATATAGCTATATCAGGAAACATTGCAAGGTATGAATATGTATTTGAGCCAGCAGATGGCGCAGGTGGGGGGGGTCGTGGGCCACATCCATTTAGCCCATAATCTGTATTATGTTAAATATGGACGCTGCCGATGGCTTGCGACCCGCCCATGCTGCGCGTATGACGCGCGCGACCCTGTCATGCAAGAGGCCCGCCCATGATCCCGCGCTATTCCCGCCCCGAGATGGTCGCCATCTGGGCACCCGAGAGCAAATTCCGCATCTGGGACGAGATCGAGGCCCATGCCTGCGACGCACAGGCCGCCCTCGCTGTGATCCCCAAGGAAAGCGCGGCAGCCGTCTGGAAAGCCCGTGATGTGGAATTCGACGTGGCCCGCATTGACGAGATCGAGGCGGTCACCAAGCATGACGTCATCGCCTTTCTGACCCATCTGGCCGAAATCATCGGTCATGACGAGGCGCGCTTCGTCCATCAGGGCATGACCAGTTCGGACGTGCTGGACACGACGCTGAACGTGCAGCTTGTGCGCGCCGCCGACATATTGCTCGCGGATCTGGACGCCCTGTTGGACGCGCTCAAGCGGCGGGCGCAGGAACACAAGCTGACTCCGCGCATCGGGCGTAGCCATGGCATTCATGCCGAACCCACGACGATGGGGCTGACCTTCGCCCGCTTCTATGCCGAGATGGCGCGCAACCGCGCGCGGCTGAAAACTGCCCGCGCCGAGGTCGCCACGGGCGCGATATCCGGCGCGGTCGGCACCTTCGCCAACATCGACCCGCGCGTCGAGGCGCATGTCTGCGCGCAGATGGGCCTGATCCCTGAACCGATCAGCACCCAGGGCATCCCCCGCGACCGGCATGCCATGTTCTTCGCCACGCTGGGCGTGATAGCATCGAGCATCGAGAATATCGCCATCGAGATCCGCCACATGCAGCGCACCGAAGTGCTGGAGGCGGAAGAGTTCTTCTCCAAGGGGCAGAAAGGCTCCAGCGCCATGCCGCACAAGCGCAACCCGGTGCTGACCGAGAACCTGACCGGGCTGGCGCGGCTGGTGCGCATGGCCGTCATCCCGGCGATGGAGAATGTGGCGCTCTGGCACGAGCGTGACATCTCGCATTCCTCGGTCGAGCGGATGATCGGGCCGGACGCCACAGTGACGCTGGATTTCGCGCTGCACCGCTTGACCGGGGTGGTCGACAAGCTGGTGGTTTACCCCGAGGCGATGATGGCCAATATGAACCGTTTTCGCGGCCTCATCCACTCGCAGCGGGTGCTGCTGGCGCTGACCCAGGCCGGGGTCAGCCGCGAGGATGCCTATGCGCTGGTGCAGCGCAACGCGATGAAGGTCTGGGAGGAAGGCCGCGATTTCCTGACCGAATTGCTGGCCGACACCGATGTCCGCGCAGCGCTGTCGGAAGAGGATATCCGCTCAAGTTTTGATCTCGATTACCACCTGCGCCATGTCGAGACGATCTTTGCGCGGGTTTTTTCCGAATGATTTCGCCTGCGGGGTTGTTTTCGCAAGAATCGTGCTAAATTCCCGCGAACAGTAACAGGAGAGATGGTATGAAACTCAAAGTAACCCTCACTGCACTGGTCCTCGGCTTCTCGCCGGTTATGGCGGCGGCCATGTGTTCCAGCTACACCCCCGCACAGACGGCCTCGGCCTGCGCCGAAGGTATGGTGTGGGATTCGGCGACGGAAACCTGCATCGAGCCGGTCAGCAGCTAAGCCGACCCGGATTTCACGATATGATGCGCCCCGTGCTTCGTGCCCCGGGGCGTTTTTTATGCCGTGCGCAACGCTTTCTTGACGCTTTTGGGCGAGGGTCGGGACAAGATAGTCCCGAGCGCCCGCCCCCATGCCGCAAGACCGCAGTTCGCTTGTCATGTCCCCGCCGCAAAAGGCGGCCCCCGCCCCTGCCCCGGCGGCGCGCACCGATCATCTGACCGGCGCGCAAAAGGCCGCGATCATCGTGCGCGTGCTGCTGGCCGAGGGGATGCAAACCCCGGTCGCTGACCTGCCGCCCCAGATGCAGGCCCTGCTGACACAGACGCTGGGCAGTATGCGGCTGGTGGATCGCGCCACCATGGCCGCCGTGGTCGATGAATTCGTACAGACGCTGGAACAGGTGGGCGTGGCCTTTCCCGACGGGGTGGACGGGGCGCTGTCGCTGCTGGGCGATGTGCTTGACGAAGGGACGACGCGGCAGTTGCGGGCCCTCTCGCGTGGCAGCGGAGAGGATGACCCCTGGTCGAAACTCGCCCTCGCCGAGGAAGAGGATCTGCTGGCGCTGCTGCAGGCCGAGGCGCTGCTGGTGGGCGCGGTTCTGCTCTCCAAGCTCGACACCGACACGGCCGCGCGGCTGCTGATGCGCCTGCCCGCCGCCCGCGCGCGCGATCTGGCGCTGGCCGTCTCGCGGATCGAGGGTGTGACGCCCACGGCCGTCGCGCGCATTGGCGCGACGCTGGCCGAGCAGGTCGGCGCCCGCCCGCCGCGCGCCTTCGCCACACCGCCGGGGCGGATGATGGGGGCGATCCTGAACGCCACGCCGACAGCGCTGCGTGACAGGCTTCTCGCGGATCTGGACGCCGCAGATGAAGGCTTCGCGCAGGGTGTGCGGCAGGCCATCTTCACCTTCCGGGACATCCCCGAGCGGGTCGCCGCGCGCGAGGTGCCGACAGTCGTGCGCGCCGTCCCGGCCGAAGATCTGACCACGCTGATTGCCGCCAACCGCCCCGAGGATGAGGCCATACTCAGCTTTCTGCTCGCGAACATGTCGAAACGCATGGCCGAGACCCTGCGCGACGATGCCGGGCTCCTCTCCGCCCCCGACCCGGACGGCTGCGATGAGGTCGCCAACCGCATCGCCGCGCGCGTGCGCGCGCTTGCCGATGCGGGCGATATCACGTTGCAGCCGTCAACCGCATAAGGCGGTGCTGCGCCCTGCCCCGCCTCTCGCCCCCCTACCCGCTTGAAAGTTCGGCGCTGACCGGGGCAATCTCGCCCTCGGCCGCGCTGGTGATCCCGGCGGCGTTGGCCTCGTCCGTGTCGATATGCATCTCGGTAAACGCCGCGTCAGAGACCCGCACCAGCACGTCAGCAAAGGTCAGCCCGCGCGCTGCATCGCCAAGACGCACGGCCACGCGCGCGCCATCCGACAGCCCCGCCGCCTGGGCATCGGCGCTGTTCATGTGGATATGACGCGCGGCAATGATCAGCCCATCCGTGTCAAACACACCCGCCGGGCCGATCAGGCGGATCTGCGGTGTGCCGTCCAGCGCGCCCGACTGGCGCACCGGCGCGTCGATCCCCAGCGCGAAGCCGTCGGTGCGCGAGATCTCGACCTGAGTGCGGTCGCGCAAGGGGCCGAGAATCGCGACATTGCCAATCTCGCCGCGCGGGCCATGCAGCGTCACCCGCTCCTGCGCCGCCCAATGGCCCTTTTGCCGCAAGGGTTTGCCGGGCGTCAGCGCATAGCCCTCGCCGAACAGCGCGGCCACGGCGCGCGGGCACAGATGCACATGCCGCGCCGAGGCCGCGACCGGCACGCGCACCGCCGCGCGCCGTGCGGGCATCATCGCCTGCGCGACCTCATGCGCGATCATCAATTGCTCGGCAGCCTCGAGCACCAGCACATTGACCCGCGCGCCATAAGCCTCGACCTGCGCCACCGCGCCATCCGCGAGATTCACGGCAAGATTGCGGTCATGGTCGAGGCGCAGCCCCATGAAATCCAGCCCGTCGCAGATCCGCCGCCGCATCGAGGGGGCGTTCTCGCCGATCCCGCCCGTGAAGACCAGCGCATCGAGCCCCCCCATCGCCGCCGCATAGGCGCCGATGTATTTGCGCGCGCGGTAGGCGTAGATGTTGATGGCCAGCTGCGCGTCGGCGTCCCCGGCGGCGGCGCGCGCCTCGACATCGCGCATGTCGGACACCCCGGTCAGCCCCTTCAGCCCGCTGTCGCGGTAAAGCGCGGCCTCGATCTCGGCGACCCCCAGCCCCAGCTCGCGGTGCAGATAGCCGAAAAGCCCGGGATCGACATCGCCCGAGCGTGTGCCCATGACCAGCCCCTCCAGCGGGGGCATGCCCATCGAACTGTCGATGCTCTGGCCATAGGCGATGGCGCAGGCGCTCGCGCCATTGCCCAGATGCAGCGAGATAATCCGCAAGGCGCGCATTTCCTGCCCCAGCACCTCGGCGGCGCGCCGGGCCACGTATTTGTGCGAGCTGCCGTGAAACCCGTAGCGCCGCAGCCCCGTCGCGCGCCATGCAGCGGGCACCGCATAGGTCGTGGCGCGCGCCGGGTTGGTCAGGTGGAAGCTGGTGTCGAAAACCGCCCATTGCGGCAGGTCCGGCCAAATCTCCTGCGCCAGATCAAGGGCCGCCAGATTGGCCGGATTGTGCAGCGGCGCAAGCGGGGTCAGCGCGTCGAGTTCGGCGCGCAAATCGGGCGTGACCAGCGCCGGGCCGGAATGGGCCTCGCCGCCATGCGCGATGCGGTGCGCGATAGCGGTGACCCCGCTCGCCCCCGCCAGATACTCGGGCACGGCACGGATCGCCTCGGCCAGGGACGTCTGCGGCGCGTGCGTCCGCCCGGCAGGTGTCTTCAGATCGCAGCCCCGGGGCGTGAAGCGGTCGAAACTGCCCTTGAAGACGACCCGCGCATCGCCAAGCCCATCACCGGGGGAGAGGTCGAACACCCCGAATTTCAGGGACGAACTGCCCGCATTGAAAACCAGTATCCGCATGGCATCCTTTCTTGTTCCGCCGCGCTGATCGGTGCATCCTTGCCCCGCTCATCCGCCCCGGAATGGCCCAAAGCAACAGGACAGACCATGATCCAGATCATCCCGACCCACCCGATCGAGGGGCAGAAGCCCGGCACTTCGGGCCTGCGCAAGACCACGCGCGTCTTCATGCAGCCCGGATATCTGGAAAACTTCGTGCAATCCATCTGGGACGGGATCGGTGGTGTGGCGGGCAAGGTGCTGGTGCTGGGCGGCGACGGGCGGTTCTTCAATGTCGCGGCCGCGCAGATCATCCTGCGCATGGCCGCCGCCAGCGGCGCGGCGCGGGTGATCGTGGGCCGCGACGGGCTGTTGTCGACGCCCGCCGCATCGGCGCTGATCCGGGCGCGGGGCGCGGATGGCGGGGTGATCCTGTCGGCCAGCCACAATCCCGGCGGGGCGGAGGGCGATTTCGGCGTCAAATACAACACCGCCAATGGCGGCCCCGCGCCCGAGCCGGTGACGGCCGCCATCCACGCCGCCAGCACGCGGATCGCGCAATACGCTACGCTAGAGGCGCCCGATCTGGACCTGTCGCAGACTGGCATTCACCACCTGCACGAGACCGAGATCGAGATCGTGGACCCGGTCGCGGACTATGCCGCGCTGATGGCGCAGATCTTTGATTTCGACGCCATCCGCGCGCTGTTCGCTTCCGGCTTCCGCATGCGCTTCGACGCGATGCACGCGATCACCGGCCCCTATGCGCGCGAGATCCTCGAGAACCAGCTCGGCGCGCCCGCCGGTACGGTCGTCAACGCGACCCCCCTGCCCGATTTCGGCGGCGGCCACCCCGACCCGAACCCGGTCTGGGCGCACGAGTTGATGGCGCATATGACGGACGCGGGTGCGCCTGATTTCGGTGCCGCTTCGGACGGCGATGGCGACCGCAACATGATCCTCGGGCGCGGGGTGTATGTCACGCCGTCCGATTCGCTCGCCGTGATCGCGGCCAATGCGACGCTGGTGCCGGGCTATGCGCACGGGCTCAAGGGCGTCGCGCGCTCGATGCCGACCTCGCTCGCGCTCGACCGGGTGGCCGCGGCGCGGGGCCTGGACTGCTACGCCACGCCGACGGGGTGGAAATTCTTCGGCAATCTGCTCGATGCCGGGCGCGCGACGCTGTGCGGCGAGGAATCGGCGGGCACCGGCTCGGACCATATCCGCGAGAAGGACGGGCTGTGGGCGGTGCTGATGTGGCTGAATATCCTCGCCGCGCGCCGCGAATCCGTGGCCGGGGTGATGGCCGCGCATTGGCGCGAATTCGGGCGCAACTACTACTCCCGCCACGATTACGAAGACGTCGACGCCGAGGCTGCGGGCGCGCTGGTGGATGCGTTGCGCGCGCGGCTCGACAAGCTGGCGGGCGAGACATGCGGCCCGCTGACCGTCAGCCATGCCGAGGATTTCAGCTATGCCGACCCGGTCGATGGCTCGGTGACGGCGCATCAGGGGTTGCAGATCGGCTTTACCGGGGGCGCGCGTCTGGTGCTGCGTCTGTCGGGCACCGGCACCAAAGGCGCAACGCTGCGGGTGTATCTGGAACGCTTTGCGCCGGGGCCCGAGGGGCTGGATGCCGACCCGCAAGAGGCGCTGGCCGAGGTCATCGCCGCCGCCGAGGCGCTGTGCGGTCTCCGCGCGCGCCTGGGACGCGCGGCACCCGATGTGATGACGTGACGGTGCGACGCTTTTCAAGCAGCAGGCTTTTGAGTATTTATGGCAAGAAAATGATTAGCTTGCAGAGAGTTTTTCAACCGCCTCGACCGTCGCCTCGAGCGCGAGCAGGATCGAGGCGTGGCGGTTGCGATAGTCGCGGGCGGGGGTCAGCACTTCATAGCCCTCGAACGGGGTGTCGGGGACCGGGCCGGATTGCGTCAGCATCGCCTTGAGCTGGTCGCGCGCGCGCGCAAGCTCGACCGCATCGCGTCCGATCACCACCTGCCCCAGCACCGCCGCAGCGGCCTGCCCCAGCGCGCAGGCTCGCACCTCTTGCCCGAACCGGCTGACGCGGCCCCCCTGCATGTCCAGATCCACAGTCACGGTCGAGCCGCAGAGCGGCGAGCGGCGCTTGACGCTGACCTGCGGCGCGTCAAGCCGTGTCTGGTGCGGAATATCCGCCGCCAGCGCCAGGATGCGCGTGGAGTAGAGGCTCATCAGATCGGCATTCTCGGCCATCGCGGGTTTTCCCTGCTTGCTGCCTGCGCTAAGCCTAGCGCCATCTGATGTGGGAGATAGCGCATGTCCTTCGATCCGCAAAGTCTGCGATTTGACGCGCGGGGCCTGATCCCGGTGATCGCGCAGGACCATGCCACCCATCAGGTGCTGATGATGGCCTGGATGAACGCCGAGGCCGTCGCGCGCACGCTGGAGAGCGGGCGGGTCACCTACTGGTCGCGCTCGCGCGCCGCCTTCTGGGTGAAGGGCGAGAGTTCGGGGCATGTGCAGCGGCTGGTCGAGATGCGGATCGATTGCGACCGCGACTGCCTGCTGGCGCTGGTCGAGCAGACCGGGCCGGCCTGTCATACCGGGCGGCAAAGTTGCTTTTTCACGGCGCTGCGCGATGGGGAAGAGGTGGAGTTGATGCGCCCGCTTACAGATTGAGCATGGCGCGGATGTCCTGCGGGCTGGCGCCTTCGGCGCGGAAGCCGGCAAGTGCGCGGGCGTCGTCGCGCTTGGCCAGGCGCTTGCCCGCCTCATCGCGGATCAGGCCGTGATGCCAGTAGCTTGGGCGCGGGAGTTCAAGCAGGCTCTGAAGCAGCACATGGATGACCGTCGCGTCGAACAGATCTGCGCCGCGCGTGACCTCGGTAATGCCTTGGGCAGCATCATCCAGCACGACCGACAGGTGATACGAGGTGCCCATGTCGCGCCGGGCGAGCACCACATCGCCCACGCCAGCGACCATCGCGTCGGGGTCGAGCCGGTGCATGCCGGGATACAGCGGGCCGTTCTCGGTGAAGCTAAGCCGGGGGACGCGTGCGAGGGCGGCGGCCATGTTCAGGCGCAGCGCGTCGTCGGGGCGGGCCTCGGCCATGGTCCGGGCGCGGCAGGTGCCGGGATAGACCGGACCGTCGGGGCCGCGCGCGCCCTCTTGCGGGGCGGAGAGCGCGGCGCGGATATCGGCGCGGGTGCAGCGGCAGGGGTAGAGAAGCCCCTCTGCGGCCATGCGCCGCAGCGCCGCGCGGTAGGCAGGCATCCGCTCCGACTGGCGCTTCACCGGGCGCGGCCAGTCGAGGCCCAGCCAGGCGAGGTCATCGAAAATCTGCGCCTCCCATTCGGGGCGGCAGCGGGCGCGGTCGATATCCTCGATCCGCAGCAGGAACCGCCCTGCCCCGGCGCGGCTTGCGGCGATCAGCGCGCTATAGGCGTGGCCCAGATGCAGCGGCCCCGTGGGCGAGGGCGCAAAGCGGGTGACGGATTCGGGTGGCATCGCGCGCCTGCGCGCGTTCAGGCGGCATCGCGCGCCTGCGCGCCCAGCCAGTCGGCAAAGGCGGCTTTGGCGCGGTCGGTATAGGCCCGGTAGCGGTCGCGGCGGCCCCGGCGGCCGCCTTTGGCCTCCACAGGCGGGAAGAGGCCGAAATTCACGTTCATCGGCTGGAAGGTTTTCGCGTCAGCACCCCCGGTGATGTGGTGCACCAGCGCGCCCATCGCCGTCTCGCGCGGCGGGGGGGACAGGCGCGCGCCACGCATCTCGGCCACCGCCAGACGACCCGCCAGAAGCCCCATCGCGGCGGATTCGACATAGCCCTCGACCCCGGTGATCTGCCCGGCAAAGCGGATATGCGGGCGCGAGCGCAGGCGAAGCTGGTCGTCAAGCAGTGTCGGCGAGTTGAGAAAGGTGTTGCGGTGGATGCCGCCAAGGCGCGCGAAGGATGCCTGCTCCAACCCCGGAATCATCTTGAAAACCGATGTTTGCGCGCCGTACTTCATCTTGGTCTGGAACCCCACGATATTATAGAGTGTCCCCAGCGCATTGTCGCGCCGCAGTTGCACCACGGCATGGGGTTTGACGTCCGGCGCGTGCGGGTTGGTCAGGCCCACCGGCTTCATCGGCCCGTGACGCAACGTCTCGCGCCCGCGCTCGGCCATCACCTCGATGGGCAGGCAGCCGTCGAAATAGCCGGCCGTCTCGCCCGCGTGGAACTCGGTCTTGTCGGCGGCCAGCAGCGCATCGATGAACGCCTCGTACTGGTCGCGATCCATCGGGCAGTTGAGATAGGCGGTGCGTTCCTCTTCGGTCTCGCCCTTGTCGTAGCGCGACTGGAACCAGGCGCGCGACATGTCCACACTGTCGAAATAGACGATGGGCGCGATGGCGTCGAAGAAGGCCAGCGCCTCGGTCCCCGTCTCGGCGGCGATGGCCTGCCCCAGCGCGTCCGAGGTGAGCGGACCTGTCGCGATGATCCAGTGCCCGTCCGTGGGCAGCGCACTGATCTCGCCGCGCTCGATGCGGATATTGGGGTGCGCGTGCAGGCGTTCGGTGACGGCGCGGGCAAAGGCCTCGCGGTCCACCGCCAGCGCGCCACCAGCGGGGAGGGCGTGGCGGTCGGCCATGGCAATCAGCAGGCCGCCTGCGGCGCGCATCTCCCAATGCAGCAGGCCCACGGCGTTCTGTTCGTCATCATCCGAGCGGAAGGAGTTCGAGCACACCATCTCGGCCAGGTGGTCGGTCTGGTGCGCGAAGGTGCCGCGTTCGGGGCGCATCTCGTGCAGGATGACCTGCATTCCGGCCTCGGCGGCCTGCCATGCGGCCTCGGCCCCGGCCATGCCACCGCCGACGATGTGAAGTGCCTCGCGCATCGTGCCCTCCTGTACCTTGCCCCCCAGATAGCCAGTCGTGCGGGGCTTGGCAAATCAAGGATAAAAAAGCGCCGCACATGCCGGGGGGCATGGCGGCGCGAGGGTCAGGTCAGGCAGTGAGCGCGGCGGCTCAGGCAAGCAGCGGCAGATGGAGAAGGGCGGTGATGACAACGGCGAGGGCCAGCCCGCCTGCGAGATCCTGCCAGAAATCGTTGGACTGTTTGCCGAACATCGTACCCTCCATCGCTTGCTTGTTGCCATCTTGTTCTCATATCCGCGCGCAGCTGTCAAGAACATTAACGGAACATTAGCCGATGGAGAGGTATCTGATGGCCCGGTCCTGCTGCATCAGCCACAACAGCACCCGCGCCGCCTGCCCGCGCGGGCCGGTCAGATCGGGGTCGGCGGCCAGAAGCGCGCGGGCGTCCGACTGCGCCAGCGCCATCAGCCCGGCCTGGCGTTCCAGATCGGCCACACGGAAGCGCGGCAGCCCCGATTGTGCGGTGCCGATCAGATCGCCCGCGCCGCGGATGGCCATGTCTTCCTCGGCGATGCGAAAGCCGTCTTCGGTGTCGCGGAGGAGTTTCAGCCGCCGCTCGGCCGTGGCCCCCAAGGGCGGCTCGTAGAGCAGCAGGCAGGTCGAGGCCGCCGCGCCCCGTCCCACGCGCCCGCGCAGCTGGTGAAGCTGGGCGAGCCCGAAATGCTCGGCGCGCTCGATCACCATGATCGAGGCGTTGGGCACGTTCACGCCCACCTCGATCACCGTCGTTGCGACCAGAAGCTGTGTGTCCCCGGCGACGAAACGGGCCATCGCGGCATCCTTCTCGGCGGGGGGTAGCTGGCCGTGGACAAGCCCCACCGCGCCCTCGCCAAAGGCCGCGCGCAGATGGGTAAAGCGCGCCTCGGCGGCGGTCAGGTCGCTCACCTCGGATTCGCCGACCAGCGGGCAGACCCAATAGGCCTGCCGCCCCTCTGCCACGGCACGGCGCAGATGGGCAACCACCTCATCCAGCCGCGCGGTCGAGACCAGCGCAGTGGTGACTGGCTGGCGGCCCGGCGGCTTCTCGTCCAGCACCGAGACCTCCATGTCGCCATATTGCGTCAGTGCGAGCGAGCGCGGGATGGGCGTTGCGGTCATCACCAGCACATCGACCTGCGCGGCCTTGCCCGCCAGCGCCGCGCGCTGCGCCACGCCGAAGCGGTGCTGTTCGTCGATGACAGCAAGGCGCAGATCGGCGAAATCGACGCCCTCCTGAAACACGGCATGGGTGCCCAGCACGATCTGCGCGCGCCCCTCGGCCAGGGCCGCGCGTTTGGCGGCGCGCTCGGCCCCCTTGTCGCGGCCTGTCAGCAGGGTCAGGCGCACGCCCGCAGCCTCGGCCAGCGGGGTCAGGCTTTCGAGGTGCTGGCGCGCGAGGATCTCGGTCGGCGCCATCATCACCCCCTGCCCGCCCGCCTCGACCGCTGTCAGCAGCGCCATGAACGCGACCAGCGTCTTGCCCGCGCCCACATCGCCCTGCAACAGCCGGTTCATACGCCGGGGCGCGGCCATGTCGGCGGTGATCTCGTCAATCGCGCGGGTCTGGGCGCCAGTGGGGGCGTAGCCGAGGCTGGCCAGCACCGGCGCACGCAGCGCCCCCGTGCCCCGACTTTCGCGCCCCGGCTTGCGACGCTGGCGGGCGCGGGCCAGCGCGAGGGTCAGTTGATGCGCCATCACCTCGTCATAGGCCAGCCGCTGGCGGGCGGGGCTGGCGGGCGAGAGATCGGCGAGGGTTTCGGGCGCATGGGCGGCCTGCAGCGCGGCGCGCCAGTCCGGCCAGCCTTCGCGGGCGCGCAAGATCGGGTCGATCCAGTCGGGCAGGTCGGGCGCGCGGCTCAGCGCCGCCTGCGCCGCGCGGGTGATCTGTTTCTGCGTGACCCCGGCGGCGAGCGGATAGACCGGCTCCACCCCCGGCAGGCTGTCGGCCTCTTCAGCGCGCAGGATGTAGTCGGGATGGACCATCTGCGCGATGTTGTCGAACAGCTCCACCCGGCCCGAGACCAGCCGCGTCTGCCCGGTGGGCAGGGTCTTTTGCAGATACTCGCCATGCGCGCGGAAGAAGACGAGCTGGAACTCCTGCACCGCATCACGCACCTGCACGCGGTAGGGCCGACCGCGCGCACGGGGCGGATGATGCGCGCCGATGGTCACCTCGACGGTCGCCATGGCCGGAAACTCCAGCCCGCGGATCGTGGCGCGGCGGGTGCGGTCGATCAGCGTGTGCGGCAGGTGAAACAGCAGGTCGCGCGGCATCTCGACCTGCAGGCCCGCGAGCGCCTTCGCGGTCTTGGGGCCGACCCCCTCGAGCGTGTCGAGCCCGGCGAAGAGCGGGAACAGGGTCTCGGGGCGCGCGGCCATCTCAGCCGCCCCGGGCGAGGCGCAGCCAGCCCTCTTCGTCGATCACCTCGATGCCCAGCTCTGTGGCCTTCTTCGCCTTGGACCCCGCCCCCGGCCCGGCGACCAGCAAATCGGTCTTGGCCGAGACAGAGCCCGCGACCCTGGCCCCCAGCGCCTCGGCGCGCGCCTTGGCCTCGGCGCGGGTCATCTGCTCGAGCGTGCCGGTGAAGACCAGCGTCTTGCCCGCAACGGGGCTGTCGCTGGCGCGGGCCTCGGCGGGGGTGATCTCCAGCTCGGCGGCGAGTGCGTCGATGGTCTCGCCCTCGGCGGCGAAGGCGCCAAGCAGCGCGCGCGCCATGACCGGGCCGACCCCGTTGATGGCCATGAGTTCGCCCTCATCCCCGGCGGCCATCGCCGTGCGAAAACTCTGCCAGTCGCCGTAATGGGCGGCGAGCAGCCCGGCCGAGGTCTCGCCCACATGGCGGATACCCAGCGCAAAGATGAAACGCCCCAGCCCGATGAAGCGCTTGTCGCGGATCGCGGCGAAAAGGTTCTGCGCCGATTTCTCGCCCCAGCCCTCGCGGTTCCTGAGTTGTCGCGGCTGACCGGGGCCGAAGCGGTCCTCGAGCGTGAAGATATCGCGCGGCGTGGCGATCCAGCCGTCGCGCCAGAAGGCCTCCACCTGTTTCGCGCCCAACCCCTCGATGTCGAAGGCCGCGCGGCTGACGAAATGCTTCAGCCGCTCCCCCGCCTGCGCGGGGCAGACCAGCCCGCCGGTGCAGCGGCGCACCGAATCGCCGGGCTCGCGAATGGCGGGGCTGCCGCATTCGGGGCAGGTTTGGGGAAAGGTGTAGGGCGTGGCGTCCTTGGGGCGGCGCGACAGGTCCACATCGCGGATCTTGGGGATCACATCGCCCGCGCGATAGACCTCGACCCAGTCGCCCACGCGGATGTCGCGCCCCTCGCGAATCGGCTCACCCTTTGAATCGCGCCCCGCGATGTAGTCCTCGTTATGCAGCGTCGCGTTCGAGACGACGACGCCCCCCACCGTGACGGGCCGCAGCCGCGCGACGGGGCTAAGCGCGCCGGTGCGCCCGACCTGGATGTCGATCCCCTCAAGCAGTGTCCAGGCGCGCTCGGCCGGGAATTTATGCGCGATCGCCCAGCGCGGCGTCGTCGAGCGCAGCCCCAGCCGCTCTTGCAGGGCCAGATCGTCGAGCTTGTAGACGACGCCGTCGATGTCATAGCCGAGGCTCGCGCGCTCGCTTTCGATTTCACGATAATTTTCAAGCATTTCCGCGAGAGTCTTGCAGCGCCGGAAACGCGGGTTGGTGGTGAAGCCGAGTTCGTCCAGCCGGGCGATGGCATCGCTTTGCGAAGCGGCCAGCGGGGCCGAGACCTCGCCCCAGGCATAGGCGAAAAAACGCAGGGGCCGCGCGGCGGTGATGGTCGGGTCAAGCTGGCGCAGCGAGCCGGCGGCGGCGTTGCGCGGGTTGGCAAAGGTCTTGGCCCCGGCCTCGGCCTGGCGGGCATTGAGCGCGATGAAATCGTCATGCGCCATATAGACCTCGCCCCGCACCTCCAGCGTGTCGGGCGCGCCGGTCAGGCGGGTGGGGATTTCGCTGATGGTGCGGGCATTGGCGGTGACATTCTCGCCCGTCTCGCCATCGCCGCGGGTGGCGGCATGGACCAGCACGCCCCCCTCATAGCGCAGCGACAGCGACAGCCCGTCGATCTTGGGCTCGGCGGTAAACGCAAGGGCCGCATCGGGGCCGAGATTCAGGAAGCGGCGGATGCTGTCCACGAAATCGGCCACATCATCATCACTGAAGGCATTGGCGAGCGAGAGCATCCGCCGCGCGTGGCGGATCTTGGCAAAGCCCTCGGCCGGGGGGGCGCCGATGCGCTGGCTGGGGCTGTCATCGCGCACAAGCTCGGGGAAGTGCGCCTCGATCTCGGAGTTTCGGACGCGCAAGGCGTCGAATTCCGCATCCGACATGACCGGCGCATCGTCGGTATGATAGGCGCGGTTGGCCGTGTCGAGCAGGCGGGCGAGCCGCGCAAGCTCTCGCGCCGCCGCGCCTTCGTCGAGATCGGCGACGTCGAGTGCCGCGCTGTCCGTGCCACGCTCGCTGCTCATCTTTCCCCCGGCCGCTGCCGCCTGTTCGAGGGAAGTGATAGGTCCGCGCGCGGCGCAGGTCCAGCCCTCTGCCGCGCGTTGGCCGATGCCGCGCCCGGCACAGAGCGCAGGGGCAGCGGTATCACAAACGGCAGCATCGTGATGCGGTTCGCGGGTGGCGGTAACTGCACGAGTATGCTCGCGCGCCGCGATTGGCGGTCCGGCAGGTCGATGCAGACCCCCCGTGGCGTCTGGGGCGCCCCCGCCTGACCGGACGCCCCCGCCTGACTGGTCCCGGGCGCGGACAGGTGCGCTGCGCTGGACGCGTCACCCCTGCCCTGTCGCGCCGCCCCTGACCTGTCGCGTGCTCCCGCGCCCCGACCGCGCGCAGGGCGGCGCGTCAGGCCGAGAGCGCTCGGTTGACCGCCTTGTTGGTCTCGGCGCCGGCCTCGGGCGCCGGGTCGCGCAGCACGTAGCCGCGCCCCCAGACCGTGTCGATATAATTGTCGCCGCCCGTCGCCTCGGCCAGTTTCTTGCGCAGCTTGCAGATGAACACGTCGATGATCTTCAATTCGGGTTCGTCCATGCCGCCATAAAGGTGGTTGAGAAACATCTCCTTGGTCAGCGTGGTGCCCTTGCGCAGGCTGAGCAGTTCGAACATCTGGTATTCCTTGCCGGTCAGATGAACGGTCCTGCCATCGCCCTCGACCGTCTTGGCGTCCAGATTGACGGTGATCTTGCCCGTACGGATCGTGGATTGCGCGTGGCCCTGGCTGCGACGGATGATGGCATGGATGCGCGCGACCAGTTCCTCGCGGTGGAAGGGCTTGGTCAGATAGTCATCGGCTCCGCCGCCGAAGCCGCGCAGCTTGGTGTCGGTGTCCTGCTCGCCCGTCAGGATCAGGATCGGCGTGTCAACGCGCGCAAGCCGGACCTGGCGCAGCACATCGAGCCCCGCCATGTCGGGCAGGTTGAGGTCGAGCAGGATCAGGTCGTAGTCATAGAGCTTGCTGAGTTCGACCGCGTCCTCGCCCAGATCGGTGCAATAGACGTTGAAATTGGAATGCGTCAGCATCAACTCGATGCTGCGAGCAGTGGTGGGATCGTCTTCGACCAGCAAGACACGCATCGGCGGGGTTCTCCTCTCACGCTGTTAACTCTCACAGTCTCGCAAAAAGGTTAACTCCCTGTTACCGTGCACGATCTGGAAATAAATACAACCTAAAGTTGTCTGTATTTCTGCAATGCAGTGACTTTCAGCGCGTCGATGCCATATGCAAGGATCGCCCGGTGCCACAGCTCATACTCTTCCTCGGACAGCCCATAGCGCTCGAGCGCGGCTTGTTTCGAGATCAGCCCGTGTTCCACCGCCTGGATCACCACGGCCTTGCGGCTGGCAACCCAGCGCCGCGTGTCGCGCGGCGGCAGATCGGCCAGTGTCAGGATCGTCCCGTCCGGCAGCGTGACGGCGCGCGGGCCGTCCACTCGCTTGATATACATGTCGGCAGTCCTTCTTCACCCAAACCCTTGGTGCCATCCAGATTTGCGCGACAGGATTAATTCGGGGTTGACCGGGACGGTCCCTGGCCCTTGAGAATATCTTGCATTTTCCTATATCCCGGCAGTCACCCGCCCCCCGGAGCCCGCCATGCCCTTCGACCCGCCGCTCAATTCGCTTGGTCTGCCCAAGCCGCCCGCCGAGACCCGCGTCGTGGTGGCGATGTCGGGCGGCGTGGACAGTTCAGTCGTGGCCGCCGAGCTGGCGCGCGAGGGCTATGATGTGGTGGGCGTGACACTGCAGCTTTACGACCACGGCGCGGCGCTTGCGAAAAAGGGCGCCTGCTGCGCGGGGCGCGATATTCATGACGCGCGCCGCGTGGCCGAGGAGATGGGCTTTCCGCATTACGTGCTCGACTACGAATCGCAGTTCCGCGAGGCAGTGATCGACGAGTTCGCCGATGCCTATCTGGGCGGCGCGACCCCGGTGCCGTGCATCCGCTGCAACGAGCGGGTGAAGTTCCGCGACCTGATGGAGACAGCGCGCGATCTGGGCGCCGACTGCATGGCGACAGGGCATTACATCCAGCGCCGCATGGGCCCGGGCGGGGCCGAGTTGCACCGCGCCGCCGACCCGGTGCGCGACCAGAGCTATTTCCTGTTCTCGACCACCCAGGCGCAGCTCGACTATCTGCGCTTTCCGCTGGGCCATCTGGAAACCAAGGCCGAGACCCGCGCGCTGGCCGCGCGCCACGGGCTGAGCGTGGCCGACAAGCCCGACAGTCAGGATATCTGCTTCGTGCCCGATGGCGACTACGCGCGGGTGATCGAGAAGCTGCGCCCCGGCGCGGCCGAGCCGGGCGAGATCGTGGATATGGACGGCCGGGTGCTGGGCCGCCATGACGGGGTGATCCACTACACGATCGGGCAGCGCCGGGGCCTCGGGATCGGGGGGCTGGACGCGCCGCTTTATGTGGTGAAGCTGGATGTCGCGGCGCGGCGGGTGATCGTGGGGCCGAAATCGGCGCTGGCCACGCGCGTCGTGCCGGTGCGCGAGGTCAACTGGCTGGGCGATGCGCCCTTTTCGTCGCGCCCGGAATGGGAGCTGGAGGTCAAGCTGCGCTCGACCCGCCCGCCAGCGCCTGCAATCGTGCGCCCGCTCTCGGAGACGTCGGCCGAGGTGGAGTTGCTGACCCCCGAACAGGGGGTGAGCCCGGGCCAGGCCTGTGTGTTCTACGCGCCCGGGGACAGTCGCGTTTTCGGCGGCGGCTGGATCTGGCGCGGCTGAGAGCGGGGCGCGGGCGTCGGATGGCGCCAGCGGTCGATCTACCCCCCGACGGGGGCGCGTCCCTCGGGGGAATCGAGCCCCCTCGGGCCGCGTCGGGGCGCAGCCCTCCCGCCCGAAGCTGGCGAGAGTGCGACGACCAGACGCTGGGGGCTCTGCGTCCAACGCTGCCCTGCCGGGCTGGCACGTCCAGTGTCCTGGCGCCCGTTCGGCAGTCGCGCCCCGCTTCCCGTGCCCTGCTGGAAACTCGCGCCGCATCGCCCCTTTCCGCAGGCTGCCCGAGGCGCTAGGATTTCGATCGCGCGCCAAAACGCGCCTGAGGAATTTCTGCCGAAAGGAATTGCCATGCCTCTGCCCGCCTGCCTGACGCGCGCCCGCCTGACGGCCAGCGCAGCTGCCCTTGCTCTTGTCCTTGCCCCGCTTGCCGCGCCCGCCGATGCCGATACCGATACCGGCCGCGAGGCCCGGCTGACCGTGGCAGAGGCCTATGTCACCGCGATGGTCGCGGATTTTGACATGGACGCGATGGTCCGCTCGATGTATCGCCCGATGCTGGCCCAGCTGCGCGCTGCCGGGCAGGAGATCAGCGACGCGCAGGAGGCCGAGATCGAGGCCCTCTACCTCTCCGAGTTCCGCGAGCCCATGCGCGAGCTGATGCTGGCGCAGGACAAGATCATGGCCGACACGCTGACTCTCTCCGAGATCGAGGCGCTTTATGCGTTCTACAACACCCCGGCGGGGCGCAATGTGATGCAGAAGCTGCCGCAGATTGTCGAGGCGCAGATGCCCGCGACCATGGCGCTGGTTGAGACTCGGATGGAGGTGATCCTGCCGCGACTGATGGAGATCATCGACTGAGGCGGCAGGACGACGGGGCGCGAACGCGATGCTGGTGATGAGTTGTGGCGACCCGGCCGGGATCGGCCCCGAGATCGCGGTGAAGGCGTGGCGCGCGGGTGCTGCGCGCTTCGTCTGGCTGGGCGACCCGACGCATCTGCCCGACGGCACGCCCTGGGCCGAGGTTGCGACCCCTGCGCAAGCCACGGAGCTGCCCGCCGATGTCTTTGCCGTCCTTGGGCATCGCTTCCCTGCGCCGCCCCCGCAGCCTGGCGTGCCGGAGCCGCACCACGCGCGCGCGATCATCGAGGTCATCGCCCGCGCTGTCGGTCTGGTGCAGGCGGGCGCGGCCTCGGGGCTGGTCACCTGCCCGATCAGCAAGGCCGCGCTGAAACAGGGCGCGGGATTCGCCTTTCCCGGCCATACCGAATACCTCGCGCATCTGGCCGGGGACGTGCCGGTGGCGATGATGCTCGCCTGCGACGCGCTGCGTGTGGTGCCGGTGACCATCCACATGGCCCTGGCAGAGGTGCCCGGTGCGCTGAGCGAGGCGCTGCTGGAAGAGACCCTGCGCGTCACCCATGCAGCGCTGATCCGCGATTTCGG
>PXES01000370.1 GCA_003564655.1 Paracoccaceae bacterium | reverse complement strand
TGAAGCACCTGCTGGCCGAGTTGCTGGGCGTCGATATCTCCAAGGCGCAGCAAAGCTCGGACTGGGGGGCGGCGACGCTCTCGCCCGCGCAGGCGGAATACGCGGCCTCGGACGTCTTGCACCTGCACCGGCTGCGCGAGGTGCTCGACACGATGCTCGCGCGCGAGGGACGGGACGAGCTGGCGCAGCGCTGTTTCGACTTCCTGCCCGTGCGCGCCGAGTTGGACCTGCTGGGCTGGCCCGAGACCGACATCTTCGCGCATTAGGCCATGCAGCGCGCCCGCCCCATTTCCCGCCTGCGCCGCGAAATGTGGCGGCTGTTGCGATGGATCTTGCCATTGGGGGCGCTGGTGCTGTTGTCCACGATCTTCCTCTTGTCAGAGAATATCGACCCCGATCTGGCCGTGCAGCAGGCGGGGCTGGATATCGAGGAGATCACCCGCCAGCCACGCATCGGCACGGCGCGAATCGCCGGGATCACGGGCGAGGATGCCGCGATCAAGGTCGATGCCGACGCCATCCGCACCCCGACCGACCCGCAGCAGGGCGGGCCGATGGTGCTGGTGCTCGACCAGCCGCGCGGGCAGCTTGACTTCGCCTCCGAACGGCAGGTCGATTTCCGGTCCGAGAGCGGGCAGTTGCAGGAAGCGATGAACCGGCTGGTGATGCGCGGGCGGGTGGAGCTGGCCACCTCGGACGGGTATCGCACGCGGATGAATCAGCTTGTAGCCGCGCTCGACAGCACTGACCTGCGCGGAACCGGCGATGTCGCGGGGGACGGGCCGCCGGGGCAGATCACCGCGCGCAGCGTCACCGTGACCGAGGCACCGGGGGGGAATGGCGGATATCTGCTTGCCTTCCGGGGCGATGTCAGGCTGATATATTACCCGGACGCGGCCGAGGGCACAGACCCGGACACAGCCCCGGACCCGGATTGAGGAGCCCACGCCCCATGCGCCTGCTCGCCCCCGCCCGCATTGCGCCCTGCCTTGCCGCGCTGGGGATGGCCGGGATACTGGCGGTCCTGCCGGTCCCGCTGGCCGCACAGGGCACGGGCCTGACCTTCGAGGGGCTGGAGAGCGTGCGCGGCCTGCCGGTCGAAATCCGTGCCGACAGTCTGGATGTCGACAACACGACGGGCGAGACGCTTTTGCAGGGCAATGCCGTGCTCGGTCAGGGCGACATGCGGCTGGCCGCACCCATCATCCGCATCTTCTACGACCCTGCCGAGCGCAACCGCATCGACCGGCTGGAAGCCTCGGGCGGGGGCACGCTGGTCACCGCCGAGGAAGCCGCCGAGGGGCGCGAGGCCGTCTATGAGGTGCAGGCGGGCCAAGTCCGGCTGCGCGGCGACGTGATCCTGACGCAGGGGCCGAATGTGATCTCGGGCGACCGGCTCGACGTTGATCTGCGCACCTCTCGCGGCAGGATGGAAGGCAATGTCCGCAGTGTTATCGAGACCTCGCCCTGAGCGGATGCGGCAGGACGCTCACGCCCCCATCGCCGACGCGCGCGACCCCGACCCCGACGCGGCGCTGACGGTCAGCGCGCTGCAGAAGCGCTATGGCCAGCGTGTCGTGCTGCGCGATGTGACGCTGCATCTTGCCCCGGGCGAGGTGGTGGCGCTGCTGGGTCCCAATGGCTGCGGCAAGACCACCTGCTTCTACTGCATCGCCGGGATCGTGAAGCATGAGGGCGGCATCGTCGCCATTGACGGGCAGGCGGCGACGGGCCTGCCGCTCTACCGGCGGGCGCGGATGGGGTTGGGCTATCTGCCGCAGGAGATGTCGATCTTTCGTGGCCTGACCGTGGCGCAGAACATCATGGCGGTGCTCGAGGTGAGCGAACCCGACCGCCATGCGCGGCGCAACGCGCTGGACCGGCTGATCACGGAATTCTCCATCGGGCATCTGCGCGACTCGCCCGCAATGGCGCTGTCGGGCGGCGAGCGGCGGCGCGTCGAGATCGCCCGCGCGCTGGCCGCACGCCCGCGCTATGTGCTGCTGGACGAGCCTTTCGCCGGGGTGGACCCCATCGCCGTGGGCGAGATCCGCGCGCTGGTGGCAGACCTGAAGACGCGCGGCCTTGGCGTGCTGATCACCGACCATAATGTGCGTGAGACGCTGGCCATCGTCGATCGCGCCTATATCCTGCATGACGGCACCGTGCTGAAATCCGGCACCCCCGCCGAGGTGGTCGCCGACCCGGAGGTGCGCCGCGTCTATCTGGGCAATGATTTCCGCCTCGACTAGGGCCGCCCGATGCAAGACGCCCTGCAACGGCCATTGACATCACTGCCCCGTCTGTCGCCAAATGCGTATAGGGTCAGCCCAGGCATGCAGGGACAGCGGCGGGGCGGCGGGCATCCAATCGGACGGGTCGGCAAGACCTGCCACAACAACAAGGAGACGCGGATGCGTTATCAGATCACCGGCAAGCAAATCGATATCGGCGAGGCGCTGCAAACCCATGTGAAGGCCGAATTCGGCGAGCTGGTCGAGAAATACCAGCAGCGCCCGACCGAGGCCGTGGTGATCTTTTCCCGCGACGCGCACCAGATGGTCTGCGAGGCGACGCTGCATCTGTCCACCGGCCTGACGGCACAGGCCAAGGCCCATGCCAACGAGATCTATGCCGCCTTCGAATCCTGCCGCGAAAAGCTCGACAAGCAGTTGCGCCGCTACAAGCGCCGCCTGAAGGACCATCACCGCGACCGCGCCACCCCGGTTGAGTTCGCCGGCGCGCCGTCCTATATCCTCGCGACCGAGGCCGACTCAGGTGATGACGAACCCGACAGCCTGCAACCGATGATTATCGCCGAGATGGAAACCCGGATCCCGGCACTATCCGCCGGAGAAGCCGTGATGCAGATGGAACTCGCCCACGCCCCGGTTCTGGTGTTCCGCAACGAACGCCATGGCGGGCTGAACGTGGTCTATCGCCGCGAGGACGGCAATATCGGCTGGATCGACCCGCAATAACGCGATTCCTCTCCGCCGGGCCCCGGTCATGCCGGGGCCTTGTCTGTTCCTGAAACGCCGGAGACAGCCCTCATGGACATGACGACCCTGCTTGACCCCAAGGCCGTGCGCTTCCTCGCCTCGGCCACCAGCAAGAAGCGCCTGTTCCAGAGCATCGGCGATGTCGCCCGCGCCGTCCACGGGCTTGAAACCGAGACGGTGATCTCGGCGCTGCAGGAACGTGAAAGCCTTGGCCCGACCGGCGTGGGGCACGGCGTCGCCGTGCCGCATGCGCGGCTTGACGGGATCGGGACAGTGCTGGGGGTGTTCTTCCGGCTCGAAAAACCGCTCGATTACGGCTCGGTCGACAAGTCACCGGTGGATCTGGTCTTCGCCCTCTTCGCGCCGCAAGAGGCGGGGGTCGAGCACCTCAAGGCGCTGGCCTTCATCTCGCGCACGCTGCGCAACCCGCATATCTGCGAGAAGCTGCGCGCCAATGACGACCCGGCCAAGCTGCACGCGATCCTCTGCGCGTCCGAGGCGACCAAGGCGGCCTGAGGCACACAAGGACGCGGAACAGGGGGCGCTCGCGTGCCCCTCTTGGCCAGCGGCCAATTCCCCCCCCCCTGAAGACATTCGGGCAAAGATGAACGCAGGCACGAGGTGCCGGGGCGGGGCCCGCGCGCGCGACGCGCTCGAAACGCGGGCGGGCGGGTCGGGCGTTTCGCGCGCGCGGGCAGGCTCAGGAGGGCGTGTCGCCCTTCTCCAGCGCGTCGAGGCGTGCCTTCAGCGCGGCATTTTCCTCGCGCGCCTTCTGTGCCATGGCGCGCACGGCGTCGAATTCCTCGCGGGTGACGAAGTCACGATCGGCAAGCCAGCGATCCATCAGGCCGCGCAGTGCTGTCTCGGCCTCGGTGCGGGCGCCCTGCGCCACGCCCATCGCATTGGTCATGAGTTGCGAGACATCGTCGAGGAGGCGGTTGCGGGTCTGCATGGGGGCGGCCTTTCGGGCAATTTGGTCTGTGACGAATATGTGCCCGGGCGGCGCGAAACTCAAGGTTGACTTCCCCTGCCCCCCCGCGCCAGACAGTCGCAACTCCTTGTCCGGTGCCCGCGCATGTTCCCTCTCGCCATTCTCTTTCCAGACCTCGACCCGGTGCTCTTCGCCATCGAGATCGGCGGGTTTTCCTTTGCGCTGCGCTGGTATGCGCTGGCCTATATCGCGGGCTTCCTCGGGGGCTGGTGGATCATTGCGCGGCTGCTCGCGCGCCCCGCGCTCTGGCCCGGCGAGGCTGCCCCGATGCCGCCCGCGCGGGTCGAGGTGCTGCTGACCTATGTGATCTTCGGGGTGATCCTCGGCGGGCGGCTGGGCTTCGTGCTGTTCTACCAGCCCGGCCACTATCTGGCCAATCCCGGCGATATCCTGCGCGTGTGGGAGGGGGGCATGGCCTTTCATGGCGGCTTTGCCGGGGGGGTCGTCGCGGGGCTGATCTTCTGCCGCCGCCATGACGTGCCGCCCTGGCAGATCGCCGATGCGATGGCGCTGGTGGCCCCCATCGGGATCGGGCTGGGGCGGGTTGCGAATTTCATCAATGCCGAGTTGTGGGGGCGGCCCACGACCCTGCCCTGGGGGGGGGTCTTTCCGGGCGCGGATGCGCAGGCCTGCCCCTGGAACTGGCCCGAGTCCGTCTGCGCGCGCCATCCGACGCAGCTCTACGAGGCCGCGCTCGAAGGTTTCGTCCTGCTGGCGGTGCTGGCGTTCCTCGTCTGGCGAACGGGGGCACTCAAGCGGCCCGGGCTGCTGACCGGGGTGTTCGTGGCGGGCTACGGGCTGGCGCGCTTCGCGGTCGAGTTCTTCCGCCAGGCGGACCCGCAATTCATCACCCCCGACAACCCGCTTGGCCATGTGGTCTCGCTGGGCCCCGCGGGCCTGAGCATGGGGCAGGTGTTGTCGCTGCCGATGATCGTGGTCGGCGTCGCGCTGATCTTCTGGCGCAGGCAGGGCGCGTGACGGCGCTGAAGGCCGCGATCCTGCGCCAGATCCGCGCGCAGGGGCCGATGAGCGTGGCCGAATACATGACGCAGTGCCTGCTGCACCCAAGGCACGGCTACTACGCCACCCGCGACCCGCTGGGCGCGGCGGGCGATTTCACCACCGCGCCCGAAATCAGCCAGATGTTCGGCGAGCTCATCGGCCTCGCTCTGGCGCAAGCCTGGCTGGACCAGGGCGCCCCGGCCCCCGTCACGCTGGCCGAGCTTGGCCCCGGGCGCGGCACGCTGATGGCTGACGCGCTGCGCGCCACGGCCCACGTGCCGGGGTTTCAAGACGCGCTGTCGCTGCATCTGGTCGAGGCCTCCGCACCGTTGCGCGCCGCGCAGGAGGCAACGCTGGGGGACGTCGCACCGGTCTGGCATGACAGCGTCACGACCCTGCCCGACCAACCGCTGCTTCTGATCGCCAACGAGTTCTTCGACGCGCTGCCCGTCCGGCAGTTCCAGCGCGTGGGCGATGGCTGGGCCGAGCGCATGATCGGCGCCGAGGCCGAGGCGCTGGTTATGGGCCTCTCGCCGCCTGCGCCGCTTGCCGATCTGGCGCATAGGCTGGGCGATACCGAAGAGGGTCATATCGTCGAGACGCGCCCAGCCGCCGCGCCGATCATGGCCGCCATCGCCCAGCGCATCGCCGCGCATGGCGGGACGGCATTGATCGTCGATTACGGCGACTGGCGCAGCCTGGGCGACACCTTCCAGGCGCTGCAAGCGCATGAGTATGCCGACCCGCTGGCCGAACCGGGAGCCGCCGATCTGACCGCGCATGTGGATTTCGAGGCGCTGGCCCTTGCCGCGACGCCGCTGCGTGCCACCCCCCTCGTGCCGCAGGGCGTGCTGCTTGAACGGCTGGGCGTCGCCACGCGCGCCGAGGCGCTGGCGCGCGGGCTGGAGGGTGATGCCCGCGCGCGCCATCTCGCCGCCTATCGACGCTTGACGCATGGCGATGAAATGGGTCACCTGTTCAAGGCGATGGCACTTTCGCCCCCCCAGGCCCCCGCCCCGCCGGGATTTGACGTATGACGCTGGAGATCCTGACCTCGGATACGCTGTCCCCGCTGCGCCACGGATTCTTCCCCCGGCGCGGGGGGGCGTCCTCGGGCATTTTCGCGGGGCTGAATTGCGGGGCGGGCTCGTCCGATCAGGCCGACAGCGTGCAACTCAACCGCGCCCGCGTGGCCGAGGCGATGGCCGTCGCCCCCGCGGCGCTGCTGACGGCGCATCAGACCCATTCCAGCCGGGTCGCCGTGATCGAAAGCAACGCCGCCGCGCGCGCTGAGGCCGATGCGATGGTCACCGCCCGGCCAGGTCTGGCGCTGGGGATTCTTACTGCCGATTGCATGCCGGTGCTGCTGGCCGATACCGAGGCGGGCGTGATCGGCGCCGCGCATGCCGGGTGGCGCGGCGCGCTCGACGGAGTGCTTGAGAACACGCTTGACGCGATGCAGGGGCTGGGGGCGCGGCGCAGCCAGGTGCAGGCCGTGATCGGGCCGAGCATCAGCCAGCGCGCCTATGAGGTCGGTCCCGAATTCCTTGAGCGGTTCATGGCCGAGGATCCCGGCAACAGCCGCTTCTTCATCAATGGCAGCGCCGAGAAATACCTGTTCGATCTGGTGGGGTTCGGGCTCTACCGGCTGCGCGCGGCGGGCGTGGCCGAGGCCTGCTGGATCGGGGCATGCACCTATGCGGAGCCCGCGCGCTACTTCTCATATCGCCGCTCGGTGCATGAGGGGCGCGCGGATTACGGGCGGCTGATCTCGGTGATCCGTCTCTGACGAAAACAAGGCACGCGCTGCACATTCTTGACAGATCGGCCCCGCAAACTCCCCGGAGCAGCCGCTTTTGTGCCCGATTCGCCGCGCACTCTGAATCCTGTATCGACACGAGCAGCGCCGCACGAGCGGCAGGAGGCCAGAATGGACACGACATCGCGCAATCGCTGGATCGCCTCGATCACCCGAGAGGCCGCTAAAGAGCTGCCCTTCCCGCCCTGGAGCCGCGCTGCAAAGCGGTTCCGCCGGGTGGAGCGAGTTACCCCGGCCCAGAACGTCAGCGCCTGAACGCGGCCCGAAAACGAAAACGAACGCCCCCGGCAGGGAGCGTCCGCCATGGTTCAACCTGAAGCAATGATCAGGCCGCCCGATCCTCGGTGCGGCCTTCGACCATCTGCCGCGATGGCGTCTCGGCCGTGATGGAGATCTGACGCGGTTTCAGCGCTTCGGGCAACTCGCGCGCAAGCTCGATATGCAGCATGCCGTCAGCGTGCCGCGCACCCATCACGCGCACATGATCGGCAAGATGGAAGCGACGCTCGAACGCGCGGGTCGCAATGCCGCGGTGCAGGAAGGTCCGCTCGCTTTCATCGTCATGGCTGCGTCCGGCGACGACAAGGGCGTTCTCCTTCACCTCGACCGACAGATCGTCAGCGGCGAACCCCGCCACGGCGATCGAGATACGGTAGGCGTTCTCGTCGGTCTTCTCGATGTTGTAAGGGGGGTAGCTGGGGGCCTGCAGGTCTGCAGACATCACACGATCCAGCATGTCGGCCATACGGTCAAAGCCGATCGTGGCACGATAGAGGGGGGTTGGGTCAAAACGGCGCATAAGCATCCTCCTTCAGAAGCGATACAGTTGGCGCGCCTTCCAGCATGGACAGGCGCGATCTTGGCTGTGCCGGGTCCGTTCTCGGCCCCCGGGCACCAATGTAGATGGGAAGCGCCCGTTACGCTGTCAAGACCTGCGCGCGGCCCGGTCTCTTGCAGCAAGAACGCATAACAAGCTATTGAAAACGCTTACGGTCGGACAAATCGCGCACCGCCACCGCCGCTCATGACACGCGGCCCGTCGCTGCCCGCATCGGGCGCGCGGATGAAGCGCCCATCGCCCGACGCAAGCGCCACGCGCAGCTCGTCCAGCCGCGCGCCAAGCGACACGCCGAAAGAGATGTCGCGGCGCGCCCCGTTCACAAATCCGGTACCCTTGGCCGAGACAACCGAGACGATCTTCGCCTGTCCGTGGCGGATGGCAAAGACCGGCGCCCCGCTGGAGCCGAAATCGATGCCGCAGGACATCGCCAACACCCCCTGCCCGTCGCGTTGCAGCACTTCGCAGCGCTCTTGCAGGGCCGGGACCTCGCTGCGGCCCTCGCCATAAGAGACGACGCCGACCTGATCGCCGCTGCGCGGCTCGCCCAGCACCTCGAACGGTGTGACACGCGATGTCCGGATCGGGCGCGAGAGTTCCAGCAGCGCCAGGTCATGGGCGACGATGTTGATATCAGCCTCCGGGGTCGGCGTGTATCGCGGATGCACCGCCGAACGCTGGACGCGCGCCTCGGCCGCAGCGCGCCCGTTGCGCCAGCCCGCACGGAACAGGAGTTGGTCATCGGGGATGCGTGTTCTGGTGCCTCTGTCGAACAGGCAATGCGCTGCCGTCAGCACGACGCGCTCGGAAATCAGCGCCCCGGTGCAGAACCCTTTCGTGCCGATATCGATGCGCCCGACCGCTTCCCATCCCCGCGCCTGCAGGCCGGTCTCCAGCAGTTCGAGCGGCAATTCCGTCGCGCGGGCGGTCGGCGGCGCCATCAGCGCAAGACACAGGGCAAGGACAAGGCGCATGATCGGGCTCCGCTTCGCTGCTCGCCTTCGGCTATAGCGGGCAATCGCGGCAGCATCATGGCGGCTGCCGACCGGCTTTCCGGCCGCCCCTGTGCGTGAGCTATGCGGTCGCCCGCGCCTCGCGCAGGGCGCGCGGTTCCGGCCCGCCAGTGGCCCAGTCGAGCAACTCGACCGTATGCACCACGGGCACCCCGGTCCCCGACCCGATCTGCATCATGCAACCGATATTCCCGGCGGCGATGATATCTGGAGATTTCGCCTCCAGCGTCCTGACCTTGCGCGCCTTCAACTCGCCCGAAAGCTTCGGCTGCATCAGGTTGTATGTCCCCGCAGAGCCGCAGCACAGATGTGCGTCGCGCGGCTCGACGACCTCGAACCCGGCGCGGCGCAGCAGGTCCTTGGGCGCGGTCTTGATCTGCTGCCCGTGCTGAAGCGAGCAGGCCGAATGATAGGCCACGCGCAACCCCCTATCCGCCCCTTCCGGAACGTGAAGTTTCATCAACAACTCGCTGATATCCATCGCAATACCGCTGATGGCCTTCGCCTTCTCGGCCAGATTGTCGTTGCGGAACATATGGCCGTAATCCTTGACCGTGGTGCCGCAACCGCTGGTGTTGATGACCACCGCATCAAGCCCCGCGCCCTGCATCTCGGCCCACCAGGCGCGGATATTCGCCGCCGCACTGGCATGGGATTCGTGCGTCTTGCCCATGTGATGCGTCAGCGCCCCGCAGCAGCCCGCCCCCTCGGCCACCACCACCTCGGCCCCAAGCCGGGTCAGCAAACGGATGGTTGCGTCGTTGATATCGGTGTTCAGCGCCCGCTGCGCGCAGCCGGTCATCAGCGCCACGCGCATCCGGCGCTCGCCCTGCGCCGGAAAGACCTGCGGGTCGTCATTGCGGCTGACCGGCGGGATGCGTTTCGGCGCCATCTCGAGCATGGCGCGCAGCCGTGCATCGGGCATCAGCCCACGTAGCGGCCGCCCGAGCTTCGCCGCTGCAAGAGCAAGGCGAAAGCGCGTCGGATGGGGCAGGATCTTCGCCAGCACCCAGCGCAGCGCGCGCTCCATCGGCGGGCGGGTATAGGTCGCCTCGATATGGGCGCGGGCATGATCGACCAGATGCATGTAATGCACCCCAGAGGGGCAGGTCGTCATGCAGGCCAGGCAGGACAGGCAACGGTCGATATGCTTGACGGTCTTGGCATCCGCCGGCCGGTCATTCTCGAGCATGTCCTTGATCAGATAGATACGCCCGCGCGGGCTGTCCAACTCGTCGCCCAGAATCGCATAGGTCGGGCAGGTCGCCGTGCACATGCCGCAATGCACGCAGGCGCGCAGCACCTCGTTCGAGCGCGCGACATCCGGGTCCCGCAACTGCTCGGGCGTGAAATTCGTCTGCATGATCTACCCCATAAGCCCCGGATTGAGCACCCCGCGCGGGTCGAACTTCGCCCGCAACCCCGCCGCCAGCGCCACCACGGGGGCGGGCTCGGGCTGGAACACCGGCAGTGCCGCGACGGGTTCGCCCCGTATACGCGTGGCGTGGCCCTGAAACTGGCCCAGATCGGCGCGCAAATCGCGCCCGGCCTCGACGCGCGCCCAGATCAGCCCGCCGCCCCAGTCCAGCACCACGGGGGCGTCGATCCGCGCAACCATCTCGGGCGCAGCAGAGGGGCGCACCGACAGACGCCAGACATCGCCCGGCGCATCGGCAAAGGCCGTCACATCGCGCACGCCGCGCCAGGCCCCGGCGCTGGTCTCCGCGTCCAGCACGTCCCAGTCACCGCCCAGCGCGGCCTGCAACGCCGCGCTGCGCCGCGCGACCTGATCTCCGAATCCCTCCAGCCGCAGCAGCACCCGGCCGTCGCTGTCCCGCGCGGCGGCGCTCACCTCATAGGGCGTGCCCAACGCGCGGGCCATCACCGCCACCGCCGCGCTTGGGTCCATCGCCGCGCTGCGCAGGCTCGCCTCGGCCTCGGGCACGGGCAGCAGCTTGAAGGCGCATTCGGACAGCACCCCCAGCGTGCCCCAGGACCCGGCCATCAGCTTGACCAGATCGTAACCGGTGACGTTCTTCATCACTCGCCCGCCATTGCGGATCACCGTGCCGCTGCCATCGACGAACCGCACCCCGATCAGGCTGTCGCGGCACGCACCCGCCTGCACACGGCGCGGCCCCGAGGCATTGGCCGCCACCATGCCACCGACGGTCGGCACGCCGTCCGTGCCCAGCAGCGCGCGCATGTCGATGGGCTCGAAGGGCAGGCGCTGCCCCTCGGCGGCGAGCGCCGCCTCGATCTCGGCCAGCGGCGTGCCGGCCCCTGCCACCAGCGTCAGCGCGCCGGGCTCATAAAGCGTGATGCCGGCCAGCCCGCCCGTCTCGAGCAACTCGCCCGTTACCGGGCGGCCAATCGCGCGCGTGCCGCCGCCGCGCACCACCAGCGGCCCGCGCGCCATGCGCACCGCCTCGGCGAGGTCGTCCTCCGTCACAGGCCGCATCCGACACACCCCCTCCGGTTCCCCCGGGCCGCTTTACCCGATCCGCACAGCACCGCGCCCCGCCCCTTCAGGGCAGGCCGCATCCTGCTCATTTTCTTGCCAAAAATACTCAATCCCCCGGCCCGCACCCGTCACGCCGCCCGCCGGGGCGCGCTGGCCTCCAGCGGAAACACCTTGGCCGGGTTCAGCAGCCAGCCCGGGTCGAACACATCCTTGACGCGCATCTGCGCCTCCAGATCCTCGGGCGTGAACTGCACCGACATCAGGTCGCGCTTCTCGATGCCGACTCCGTGCTCGCCCGTCAGGCAGCCCCCCGCCTCGACGCAGAGCTTGAGGATCTCGGCCCCGAACGCCTCGCATTTCTCCAGCTCGCCCGGGGTGTTGGCGTCGAACAGGATCAGCGGGTGCATGTTGCCGTCGCCCGCGTGGAACACATTCGCCACATCCAGCCCGAATTCCGTCGACATCTCGCCAATGCGGCGCAGCACGAAGGGCAGGCTCGACACCGGAATGGTGCCGTCCAGGCACATGTAATCATTGATATTGCCCATCGCGCCAAAGGCCGACTTGCGCCCCAGCCAGATGCGCTTGCTCTCGTCCTCCGAGCGGCTCTCACGCAGCTCGACCGGATCATGGCGCCGCGCGATCTGCCCGATCAGGCCAAGCTGCGCGTCGATCTCCGCCTCCGCCCCCTCGACCTCGACGATCAGCAGCGCCTCGCAATCGGGGTAGCCCGCCTTGGCGAAATCCTCGCAGGCGCGGATACAGGGGCGGTCCATGAACTCGATCGCCACCGGCAGCACGCCCGCCTTGATGATGTCGGCCACACATGCGCCCGCCACTTCGGCGCTGTCAAAGGCGATCATCACGGGCCGCGCGCCTTCGGGCTTTGGCAGGATGCGCAATGTCGCCTCGGTCACGACCCCGAGTTGCCCTTCCGAGCCGCAGACCAGCCCCAGCAGGTCATAGCCCGCCGCATCCAGATGCGCGCCGCCCATCTCGACCACCGTGCCATCCATCTGCACCAGCGTCACGCCCAGCAGGTTGTTCGTCGTCACACCATATTTCAGACAATGCGCGCCGCCCGAATTCATCGCGATATTGCCCGCGATGGCGCAGGCAAGCTGGCTCGACGGGTCTGGCGCGTAGAAAAAGCCGTCCTCCTCGACCGCGCCGGTGACCGCAAGATTGGTGATCCCCGTCTGCACCCGGATGATCCGGTCGGCGAGATCGACCTCCAGCACCTCGCGCATCCGCGCCACCCCCAGCAGCACGGCGTCCTCGCTGGGCAAGGCCCCCCCGGCAAGCGACGTGCCCGACCCGCGCGGCCCCACCGGCACGCCCGCGCCGTGGCAGATGCGCATCACCGCGGCCACCTCCTCGGTCGAGCCTGGCAGCACCACGGCCATTGGCAGGCATCGATAGGCGGTCAGCGCGTCGCATTCATAGGCGCGCAACTCGGTCGTATCGGTGATCAGCGCCGCGCGCGGCAGCACGCTGGCGAGCTGATCCAGCACTTCGCCGCGCCGGGCAAGGATCGCCGGATTGGGGGCGGGCATCTCCATGGCAGTCTCCTCCCGTCTAGATTGGTAAAATATTATTACCAATTTTGCCACCTGACAAGAAAAAACTCACCCCGCCAGCGCCCGCAACGCCAGCGAGGCCGCAATCACCCACATCACCAGCCCGATCAACGCCTCGAAAAGCGCCCAGGCGCGTTGCCGCGCAAGCACCGGTCGCAGGATCACCGCGCCATGACCCAGCGCCGTGAAAAAGACGGCCGAGGCCGGCATCGCGCCGCCCCCGAACGCCCGGTTATCCGGCGCATACTGCACCAAGAGCGCGCCCATCAACGCCACTGTGTCCAGCCAGACATGCAGGTTGAGCCAGCTAAAGGCCAGCGCCAGCACCACCACCCGGCGCCGCGAGGCGGCCGCGCCCGCGTTTGGCAGCAGCGCCGCCCCGCCGATCCGGGCCGCGCGCGGGCGCAACGCGCCATGGACTCCGAGAAACCCGACCCAGCGCCACCAGAATCGCGTCCGAGACCGCACAGATCACCACCACCAGCCCCAGATGCGCGCGCAGCACCCCCTGGGGCAGCACGAACGCATTCTGCGCCCCGATCGCCGCGATCAGCCAAAACCCCGCAAGGAAGCCCGCAACACCCGCCGTCAGCAATCCCGCCCCAACCGCCCCATTTTCTTGCAAGAAATACTCAAGCCGCCGCATCGGCCCGCCGCGGCACGCCCGCGACACTGCCGTGGCAACGCCGTCCGCAGGGGGGTCAATCCCCCCAAGGACGGCACCCCCGTCTGAGACGGCGCGCTACTCGGCGGCCAGGGGCGCAGGGTCCACCAGCGCCACGATATCCAGCATGATCCGGTTGAGCTGGAAATCCTTGGGCGTATAGACCTGCGCCACCCCCATGGCGCGCAGCCGCGCGGCATCCTCCTCGGGGATGATCCCGCCGACGATGACCGGCACATCGCCCAGCCCCTCATCGCGCAGCCGCTGCATCAGCTCCTCCATCAACGGCATATGGCTGCCCGACAGGATCGACAGGCCCACCACATGCGCCGCTTCCTCGCGCACTGCCGCGACGATCTCGGCAGGGGTCAGGCGGATGCCTTCATAGCAGATCTCCATGCCACAGTCGCGGGCGCGTGCGGCGATCTGCTCGGCCCCGTTCGAATGCCCGTCGAGGCCCGGCTTGCCGACCAGGAATTTCAGCCGCCGCCCCAGCTTCGCGCTGACCGCATCGACCGCCTCGCGCACGGGCTCGAGCCCCTCGGTGCGGTTCGAGGGCGCGCTGCTGACGCCGGTGGGGCCGCGATACTGCCCGAAGGCCGCGCGCACCGCCTCGCCCCATTCGCCCGTCGTGACCCCGGCCTTCGCGGCGACGATCGAGGCGGGCATGACATTGGCACCCGATCTCGCAGCCTCTCGCAGCCCGTCAAGGGCGGCGCGCACTGCATCGCGGTCGCGCGCGTCGCGCCACGCCTGCAGCCGCGCAATCTGGTCGGCCTCAGCCGCCGGGTCGCAGACCATGATCGTATCTTCGCCAGTGGTCAGGGGCGAGGGCTCGGTGCTGGTGTAGCGATTCACCCCCACAACGGCCGTCGTACCCGATTCGATACCTGCGATGCGCGCGGCATTGGCCTCGACCAACCGCGCCTTCATGTACTCGATGGCCTTCACTGCCCCGCCCATATCGTCAATCCGCGCCAGCTCCTCGCGCGCGCCCGCCATCAGCGCCGCCACCTTGCGCTCGATTGCCGGGTTCTCGTCGAACAGATCGTCATATTCCAGCAGGTCGGTTTCATAGGCCAGCACCTGTTGCAGGCGCAGCGACCATTGCTGATCCCACGGGCGCGGCAGGCCCAGCGCCTCGTTCCAGGCGGGCAGTTGCAGCGCCCGGCAGCGCGCCTTCTTCGACAGCGTCACGGCCAAGGCTTCCAGCAATATCCGATAGACATTGTTCTCGGGCTGCTGCTCGGTCAGGCCGAGGCTGTTGACCTGCACCCCGTAGCGGAAGCGGCGGAATTTCGCGTCCTCGATCCCATAGCGATCCCGGCAGATCTCGTCCCACAGGTCCACGAAGGCGCGCATCTTGCACATCTCGGTCACGAACCGGATGCCCGCATTCACGAAGAACGAGATCCGCCCCACCATCTGCGGGAAATGTTCTTGCGGCACCTTGCCCTTCAGATCGTCGAGTACCGCGCAGGCCGTGGCCAGCGCGAAGGCCAGTTCCTGCTCGGGCGTCGCGCCGGCCTCTTGCAGGTGGTAGGAACAGACATTCATCGGGTTCCATTTGGGCAGGTGTTCGCGGGTATAGGCGGCAACATCGGTGATCATGCGCATGGACGGCTCGGGCGGGCAGATATAGGTGCCGCGCGAGAGGTATTCCTTGATCAGGTCGTTCTGCACCGTCCCCGAAAGCTTGCCGACATCCGCCCCCTGCTCTTCCGCCACGGCGATATAGAGCGCGAGCAACCAGGGCGCGGTCGCGTTGATCGTCATCGAGGTGTTCATCTGCTCGAGCGGGATCTGGTCGAACAGCATCCGCATGTCGCCCAGATGGCAGACCGGCACACCGACCTTGCCGACCTCGCCCTTGGAGAGTTCGTGGTCGCTGTCATAACCCGTCTGGGTGGGCAGGTCGAAGGCCACGGACAGCCCCGTCTGCCCCTTTGACAGGTTGGACCGGTAGAGGGCGTTGGACGCTTTCGCCGTGGAATGCCCGGCATAGGTGCGGAACAGCCAGGGCTTGTCGCGCGGCGGGGTGGCTTGGGCATCGCTCATCGGGGCCTCCGGATCGATTAGTGTGTCGAGTGCAGTGTCGGGTCCAGCGCGGGCAAGGCCGCGCGAAAGATTGTTGCGCGAGCCTAAGCAGAAGGCGCAACTTAATGTCAAGGCAAATGCGCTGCAACGCAGCGAGCGCGGCGCCTCAGCGGTCGCGCTGCGCGGCGATTAGCGCGGCCGCCCGGTCGGTCAGAGGGCCCAGCCGCAGCGGCGCGAACTGGTCGAGCAAGAAGGCCGGGTCATTGGCCGGGCGCAGCCAGGGCGGGTTCGCGGGGTCATACATCGCCCGCACCCAGTCCAGCACGTCGCGGTCGCGCGCGGCGCGATAGGCGCGGCGGTCCCAGCGCGTGCGCAGCCCCACGCCGATGTCCTCGAAGAACTCCAGCAGCGCGGCCGTGTTATAGAGGCTCATCATCGCCCAGTGGATCGGCTGCCCGGCACCGTTGGTCAGCACCAGTGCGCCGCCATGGCAGCGCACATAGCGTGTCTCTGTTGTGCGCGCGGCGATCTGGGGGCGCGCCATCTGGCTGCCCTTGCGCCGCCGCAGCAGGGCGATCTGCTGGTCGATCCGGCCCAGAAGCTGGCGCCCATGCAGCGCCGAGCCCTCGGCAAAGACCAGATGCTCGGCGCGCGCATAGGCCTGCATCTGATCGGGCAGCGCCATCGTCTCGGGCGCCAGCACCCGCACCCCCAGCCCGCGCAGCAGGGCGGCCAGATACCCCTCGCCCGCATGGCGGCCCTTGGTCAGGGGCAGGCCCGCGCGGGTGACATAGCTCACGCCCTGCGGCGTGACGGGGGCAAGCCGGGGCCGCGTGCGCGCCTCGAGCAGGTCGAGATACGCCGCCGGGGGCGCCGGGCCGCGCAGATGTTCGGCCTGCGCTGCAACATGCACCTCGCGAAAGCGCATGGTGCGGGTGACCAGCCGGATGCGGTCGGGCGGCAGGCCAAGCCAGTCCATGACGGCCAGAAAGGCGCCGGATGGTCCGGCCTGGTTGCGGTCCAGCCGGGTAAAGACCACCGGCAGGTCGGGAAAGGCGGCAAGCGCCTGCGGCAGGCGCGGCACGTGCTCGGCGACCAGATGGCCGAAATGCGTCTCGCAGACCCCGCCGAAGATCACCGGCTCGGCGACTTCAGCGGCAGGAGGCCCGCGTCGGAGCGTCGGCGCGCAGACGGCGCGCCCGTTGCGATACAGCCGGGCAAGGGTCTGGGCCAAGTCATCGGGCCATTCGGCACCGGGGCGCAGCCGCCCTTCCGCCGGGCCGATGATCAGATCGGCGAACTGCATCAGCGGCGGCAACGCATCGCCTGAGGGGTGGCGCGCGGCCTCGCGCTGCGCAAGCGGGGGCGAGGGCATGGCGGGGACTCCGGCTCGGCGCGTGAAACGGTAACGCGGCGCAGCCGTGACAGCAAGCGCATGGGCGCGCGCTTTCCGAACGGCCCGGCGCGCGGGCCGCCCTCTGGCGGGGCGCTAAGGCGGGCGCGGGTCCCGCGCGCGCCTCAATCGCTCTGGCGTTGCTCGGCCTCGATCTCGCGCCAGCGCGCGACCGCGCGGTTGTGGTCGGCGAGGTTGGTCGAGAAAGTGTGCCCGCCCGTGCCATCGGCCACGAAGTAGAGATAGGGCGTGTCATCCGGGTCCAGCGCGGCGGCAATCGCGGCGCGGCCGGGATTGGCGATCGGCGTCGGCGGCAAGCCGTCGATGCGGTAGGTGTTCCAGGGCGTCGTCGTGTCCAGCTCGGACCGGCGCAGCCCGCGCCCCAGCGTGCCCCGCCCCTGGGTGATGCCGTAGATCACTGTCGGGTCGGTCTGCAACCGCATCGGCACGCGCAGCCGGTTGACGAAAACGCTCGCCACCTGGCGGCGCTCATCGGCAACGCCGGTCTCCTTCTCGACGATAGAGGCCATGATCAGCGCCTCGTCCATGGTCGCGTAGGGCAGCTCGGGGTCGCGCCCCTCCCACAGCTCGGTCAGGATCCGCTCTTGCCGGGTCTCCATCTCGGCCAGCAGGGCGGCGCGGTCGGCCCCGCGCGCGACGGAATAGCTGTCGGGCGCCAGCCAGCCCTCGCGCGGGATCTCGTCCTCGTCCAGCTCGCCCGACAGGAACTCGGCCAGCCGCAACCCCTCCCATATCTGCCAGCTTGTCGCGCCCTCGGCGACAGTGATGCGGTAGGTGATGTCGGGATCCTCGGTGAATCGCGCGTAGTCCTCGGGCGGGTCCTCATCGGCGGCGAACTGCACCACGGTCTCGAATCGTTGCGTTCCGGGGTCCAGCTCGCGCACCAGCGTGTCGATGCGGGTGACGCCGATCCGGTACTGGATCTCCGAGCCGCAGGTCGAGGCCCCGCCGCGTGTCAGCACGTCCATGATCTCGTCCATCGAGGAGCGCTCGGGGATCAGGTAGGAGCCGAATCGCAGCCGGTCCGCGCGCTCGGTATACTGCGCACCGATGCGGAAGATCTGCGGCGAGGTGACGGCCCCCTGCTCGGCCAGCCCCGCCGAGACCGCACGCAGCGATGCCCCCTGCGCCACGCGGAAGCAGATCGCCTCTTCAAGCGGCCCCTCGGCATAAAAGCTGCGCTGCCCGACCGAGATCACGATCGCCAGCCCGATCAGGCCGACGATCATCAGGGTCAGCGCATTGGCGACAAGATGGCGGATCATGCGCCCGCAACCCTGCCCAGGATCAGGCTCGCATTGGTGCCACCGAAGCCGAAGCTGTTGGACAGCGCGATGCCGATCTCGCGCTTGCGCGCGGCCCTGGGCGCCAGATCGAGCGGCGTCTCGACCGCGGGCGTGTCGAGGTTCAGCGTCGGCGGCGCGATCTGGTCGCGGATGGCGAGGATGCAGAAGATCGCCTCGACCGCCCCGGCCGCGCCCAGCAGATGCCCGATGGCGGACTTGGTCGAGGACATGGTCGCCCGCGATGCCGCATTGCCCAGAAGCCGCTCGACCGCGGCGAGTTCGATGACATCGGCCATGGTCGAGGTGCCATGCGCGTTGATGTAGTCGATGTCGCCCGGCGCGATGCCCGCGCGCTTGACCGCCGCCTGCATCGAGCGCAGCGCGCCGTCGCCATCCTCGGCGGGCGCGGTGATGTGGTAGGCGTCGCCCGACATGCCGTAGCCCAGCACCTCGGCATAGATCTTCACGCCGCGGGCTTTCGCGTGCTCGTAATCCTCCAGCACCACGACCCCGGCCCCCTCGCCCATGACGAACCCGTCGCGGTCGATGTCATAGGGGCGCGAGGCCGCCTGCGGATCATCCGCGCGTTTGGTCGAGAGCGCCTTGCAGGCGTTGAACCCGGCGATGCCCAACTCGCAGATGGCGGCCTCGGCCCCGCCCGCGATCATCACATCCGCATCGCCCCACTGGATCAGCCGCGCTGCATCGCCGATGGCATGCGCGCCGGTCGAGCAGGCCGTCACCACCGAATGGTTCGGCCCCTTGAAGCCGTAGCGGATGCTCACCTGCCCCGAGATCAGGTTGATCAGCGCCGCCGGGATGAAGAAGGGCGAGACCCGGCGCGGTCCGCGGTCGCGCAGCAAAAGCGACGTGTCGGC
>PXES01000192.1 GCA_003564655.1 Paracoccaceae bacterium | reverse complement strand
TGCGTCAGGTGGTCGAGGGCCATGTCACTCTCCGCTAGGGGTTCGCGACAGACCTAGACCGCGCAAGCGCGCCCTGCAAGCGTCAGTCCATATCCTTGAACGGCCACGGCTTGGCATCGGTCGCCACCGCCAGATAGCGCGCCGCCTTGGCGACCCACGCGCCCACCATGCAGCCGAAATCCGCCAGGCGTTCATTGGGCTGGCGGTTGTCGATGATGATGACGATGAACTGCACCACTGCGATCAGGAACAGGATCGACTGCGCGACCGACAGCATCGCGGCAATGATCAGCATGTAGATCAGGCGCTGCCACAGCGGCTCGGCGGGCTTGTCGAGCGGGGGCGAGGGGCGGTCGTCGTCGATATTCTGCATGGCCGTGCTCCGAAAGTGCGTCAGCATACCGCAGCCCGCCGCCCCTCGCCAGAGAAGATCACGGCGCGCTGATCTGCCCGCCGCCGACCGCCGCCGCCACCCCGGTTGTCATGGGGCAAGAGGTCGGCAGGCCCCGCGCCACCCGCATGGCGAGGAAGGCGAAGGCCTGCGCCTCGATCATGTCGCCCTCAAGGCCTACCGCCTCGACCGGGACGACGGGGCAGGAAAGATGCGCGGCAATCCTTGCCATCAGATGCGCATTGTGGCGTCCGCCGCCGCAGACCAGCACGCGCGACGGGACCGCGGGGCAGAAGTTCACCCCCGACGCCACCGCGGCCGCCGCGCATTCGCTCAGCGTCGCCAGCGCATCGGCGTCGCTCAGATGCGCCACCCGCACAAGCATGTCGCCGAAGCCGCGATCCAGCGATTTCGGCGGCGTGCGGTAGAAAAAGGGCTGGTCGAGAAACGCTGCCACCACCTCGGCATCGACTTGCCCGCGCGCGGCCAGCGCGCCTCCCTCGTCGCGCGTGCAGCCCAGCCGCGCATGGCACAGATCGTCAAGCGGCGCATTGGCGGGCCCCGTGTCGAAGGCCAGCAGCGCGCCCTCGGCCTCGGGGCGGGGCTGGCGCGGGTCCACCCAGGTCAGGTTTCCCACCCCGCCGAGGTTGAGGAAGGCGAGCGGCGCATCGGCCCCGATATGGCGCGCCAGCGCGAAATGATAGAAGGGCGCGAGCGGCGCGCCCTGCCCGCCCAGCTGCACATCGGCGCTGCGGAAATCCCACACCACAGGCACGCCCGCCACCAGCGCCAGCACCGCGCCCGAGCCCGCCTGATGCGTGCCGCGCCCGCCCGGATCATGCGCGAGCGTCTGGCCGTGAAAGCCCGCGAGCGCCACGCCCTCGAACTGCGCCATGACCTGCGCATGGGCGGTCTCGATGATTTCGGCCGCCGCCTCGACCCCTGTCTCGCCCGGCCAGCGCCCCATCGCGGCGCGCAGCACGGCGCGTTCCTCGGGCGTGTAGGCGCGAAACGCCGAAGCGCCGAAGCCCGCGATCCGCTCGCCATCGGTTTCGAGCACCGCCGCATCCCCCCCGTCGAACGAGGTTCCCGACATCATCCCCAGAACGGTCTGGACCTCGGCTTTCAACATGGGCTTCCCCTTGGGTAGCGGCAGGGATATAGATCGCCGCAATCGTGCCATCGGGACAAGCAAAAATGACCTACGGCTACAAATCCGATTTCCTGCGCATTCTCGCCGAGCGTGGGTTCCTGGCCGACTGCACCGACCCGCAAGGGCTGGACGACGCGCTGCTGAAGGGGGCCGTGCCGGCCTATATCGGCTATGACGCCACAGCGAAATCTCTGCATGTCGGGCATCTGCTGAACATCATGGTGCTGCGCTGGTTCCAGAAGACCGGGCACAAGCCGATCACGCTGATGGGCGGCGGCACGACCAAGGGGGGCGACCCGTCCTTCCGGTCCGAGGAGCGCCCGCTGCTGGATGCGGCCGCCATCGACGCCAATATCGAGGGCATGCAGAGCGTGTTCGCGAAATACCTGCGCTATGGCGACGGTCCGGCGGATGCCATCATGCTCAACAATGCCGAATGGCTGGACGGGCTGAACTACCTCGATTTCCTGCGCGATGTGGGGCGGCATTTCAGCGTCAACCGGATGCTGAGTTTCGAGTCGGTGAAATCGCGGCTGGACCGCGAGCAGTCGCTGAGCTTTCTCGAATTCAACTACATGATCCTGCAAGCCTATGATTTCGTGGAAATCCACCGCCGCCACGGCTGCCTGTTGCAGATGGGCGGGTCGGACCAGTGGGGCAATATCGTCAACGGGGTGGATCTGGCGCGCCGCATCTCGGGGGCCGAGATCTTCGGGCTGACCACGCCGCTCTTGACCACCTCGGACGGGCGCAAGATGGGCAAGAGCGCGGGCGGCGCGGTCTGGCTGAATGCCGACATGCTCTCGCCGTATGAGTTCTGGCAGTTCTGGCGCAACACCACCGACGCCGATGTCGGCCGCTTCCTGAAGCTCTACACCGAATTGCCGGTCGAGGAATGCGACCGGCTGGGCGCGCTGGAAGGCTCCGAGATCAACGCCGCGAAGATCATCCTCGCCAATGAGGTCACGACGCTGTGTCACGGGGCGGAGGCCGCGCAGACGGCCGAGGCGACCGCGCGCGAGGGGTTCGAACGCGGCGGCCTAGGTGGCGACCTGCCGACGCTGACGCTCGGGGGGGACGATCTGGAAGGCGGGCTATCCATCGCGCAGCTTTTCGTGCGGGCGGGTCTTGCGAAATCGGGCAAGGAGGCCAAGCGCCTGATCGCCGAGGGCGGCGCGCGCGCGAATGATGCGCCTGTGACCGATGCCGGTCAGATGGTGCGCGCCGATGATCTGGCCGAGCCGATGAAGCTGACCGCCGGGCGCAAGCGGCACGCGCTGGTGACACTGGGCTGAGCCGCGCGCACCCCACGCGGACGTGATTTGCAACTCTCCCGCCCGATCCAGAGGTTGGATGTCAAGCAACCCAAGGAGTTACGCCCATGTCCAACACCCGCCCCACCCGCCGCGCGATCCTGTCCACCGGGGCGCTGGCGCTTGGCGGGCTGGCCATGCCCGCCGTACTGCGCGCCGAGACCCTGCCCGCGAATGAAGACGGCCCGCGCGAGACCCGGCGCAATGTGATGGGCTTTCGCAACCAGGACTGGCGGGACCACTTCGACGACCTGCGCAAGGGGGCGATCCTGTGCGACACCTATTCGCGCGCCGTGCATTTCTGGTCCGAGGATGAAGAGACCTATCTGGCCTACCCCACCTCGGTGCCGATGGCCGAAGAGTTCACCCGACGGGGCCTGACCGAAATCACGCTGAAACGGCGTGAGCCGACTTGGATCCCCACGCCCAACATGCGCGAGCGCGACCCCTCGCTGCCCGAACGGGTCGAGGCGGGTGATCCGCAGAACCCGATGGGCACGCGCGCGCTGAACCTCGGCTGGCAATATTACCGCGTGCACGGCATCGACGACCCCGCAAAGGTCGGGCGGCGCGCCTCGAACGGCTGTTTCGGGCTGATGAACCCGCATGTCGAGGAACTCTTCGAGCTGGTCGAGATCGGCACCCAGGTGCGCGTGATCTGACGCGCCAGCACCCTGCCGAAAGCGCCTGCGGGCCTGTCACCGCGCGGCCACAAAGGCCGCGTTGCACAAGCTCGTTACTTGAAAAGCCGGGCGATCTTGCGACATAGAGACGTGTTCAAGATCCGTTCGGAGACGATATCGATGACGAAATCCAACCTTTCGCGCCGTGCGCTTCTGTCGGCGGCCACCTTCGCTGTCGGAGGGTTGGCAATGCCGGCCGTGCTGCGCGCGCAGTCCGTGCCCGATTACGAAGGTGAGTCGAACATCCGCACCACGCGTCGCAACGTGATGGGCTTTCGCAACCATGTCTGGCAGGATCATTTCTCGAACCTGCGCCGGGGCGCGATCCTGTGCGACACCTATTCGCGGGCGCTGCATTTTTGGTCCGAGGATGAGAGCATCTATCTCGCCCATCCCTGCTCGGTGCCGATGACCGAGGAATTCACCCGCCGTGGCACCACCGAGATTACGCTGCTGCGCTACGAGCCGACATGGATCCCGACGCCCAACATGCGCAGGCGCGACCCGTCGCTGCCCGAACGTGTCGAAGGCGGCGACCCGACCAACCCGCTGGGCACGCGGGCGATGAACCTCGGCTGGCAGTACTACCGCATCCACGGTATCGACAACCCCGCCAAGATCGGGCGGCGCGCCTCGAATGGCTGCTTCGGGCTGATGAACCCGCATGTCGAGCGGCTTTACGAGCTGGTGCAGGTCGGCACGCAGGTGCGGGTGATCTGACCCAGGTATCCCCGAAATGCCAAAGGCCCCGCGCGCGGGGCCTTTTTCATGCGAAATCTTCGGGAAGTCAGTTGAAGGCGCCGAGGATGCCGCCCAGCCCGGTGCGGATCGCCAGATCCACCAGGAAGAAGAACACCGCCGTCAGCGCGGCCATCACCAGCACCATCACGGTCGTCACCAGCACCTCGCGCCGGTTGGGCCAGGTGACCTTCGCCGACTCGGCGCGCACCTGCTGCATGAACTGGAAAGGGTTGGTCCTGGCCATTCTGCGGTTCCTTCTCGATTGCCCCGACATACGCAGCCATCGCGGCGGTTTCAAGCGCGAACTCGCCCGCGCGCGCGGCTGTGACCTGGCATCTCGCCCTGTCATGTGGTTTCCGGTCGGCCCGCGCGGGACGGGATTTCCCTGTCGCGCGCACCGCTGACACGGCGCCCCCGCGTC
>PXES01000219.1 GCA_003564655.1 Paracoccaceae bacterium | reverse complement strand
TGCCCCGCGCTGGTTTGCCGACTTGCAGGGGCGCGAAGGCTTTGGCGCGCGGGCGCTGGAGTTTGCCGCCCTAACCGCCACGCGGTCGCAAGAGGTCAGAGGCGCGCTTTGGGACGAAATCGACATGGACAAGGCGCTTTGGATTATCCCAGCCGCGCGCATGAAGATGGACAAGGAACACCGCGTGCCATTATCTGCCCGCGCGGTCGAATTGCTGAATGCTCTGCCCAAGCTGGAAGGCAACCCGCTGGTGTTTCCAGCCGCGCGCGGTGGGCAGTTGTCGGACATGACATTAAGCGCCACCATGAAACGGATGCACGAATCAGACATATCAAAAGGCGGCGCAGGCTATCTTGACCGCGTGTCCAAGCGGCCCGCCGTGCCGCATGGCTTGCGCTCGACCTTTCGGGATTGGGTTTCGGAACTGACCACATATCCGGGCGACATGGCCGAAGTCGCGCTAGCGCACAAAATCAGCAACGCGGTGGAGGCCAGCTATCGGCGGGGTGACATGATTGAGAAGCGGCGGCGCATGATGGCCGATTGGGCGGATTTCATGGGCGGACAGGCCAAGGTTGGTAAGGTTGTGAGGCTTGGGTGATGTGGTGTCCGGAAGGCTACCATTCGTGGGGTGAGACTCTAGGAACGCTTTATGCATATGCCAGCGAAATCCTGTCCTTGGTTGCGGTTGGTGGAGAGCCAGCAGAACAGGGCGATGGGAAGAAACGCCTGATCCATACGGCAGAATTCTATCTTGAACGCAGGGGCATGGCGGAAAGCGAAGAGGAGGCTGAGTTAGTTATTGGCATCACCACCTCTTTGCTCTTAACGTGTCTATTTGAAGAGTATCCACCTGTATTAGCCCATCTGAATGGTAGCAAGATTCAGGTTGATGAAAATATCTTTCGCCACAGAGATCAGCTTGAGCACTGCTACTTCAATTGGCCTCTGAGAGAGCAGTCTGAATTTAGTCAGTTCTTTGAGTTTCAAAAACAGGGGAAATTCAACATAGATTCTCTTTTTGATAGATTTTGCTTTATAGATTCGTTCACTGGCGAGATCATAAATAAGAATGGTTCTAGGGATTACCTTGTGAACGGATGGGGCCTAGAAGAGGATCAAGCAGACTCAATCATAAGGTTGGTGAGAAGCTTATCTGGCTTTGTTGTTTGCTGGCGGGACTTGCCAAATGGTCAAGATTTGAGAGATTTCCTCTCATGCATCGAGGCGAACGATACGTTCACAAGGGCGCTTGATTATGAGTTTGGCAGCCGCTCTGCACAGTTCGTGACTGATCGAATTTCGCGAAGGAAAAGGATTGGTCGACCATCAATGCGATCAGAAGTGGCCAAGATATACAGAACAAAGTTTCCTGATGGTCATGCCGCTCAAGGAAAGACATGGAAAGTGGCGCTGGCAGAAGTTAATGCGGCACTAAAATCCCCTGTCTCTGAGGACACGCTGAAGAGGGCAGTTCTTCCATTGCAATAATGGCAAAACCTATTTTGACGATTTTGCCCTTTTTGCATCCGTTTCGATTGATCACGTCTTATGCTTTGCTTTCCATAGCGAAACTATGGAGGCACATATGGCCGAAACATACCTCTCAGACCGCCAGCTTGGCGCGCGCTACAATGTCCACCACCTGACCCCGCGCCGCTGGCTGAATGAAGACCCGACATTCCCCAAGCCTGTGAAACTCAGCCCCGGTTGCACGCGCTGGAAACTGTCCGCAATCGAGGCATGGGAAGCCATGAAGGCGGCAACCCCGCCCAATCCTTGAGGAAGGCGCGCGACGGTCAGAGGCAGGCAGAGCATGGCAAAGCGCCCGAACCCCCGCGCCATCAAGGCCACGCGGACCTATACGGTCGAGGAAGCGGCCATCGCGCTGGGCGTGTCAATCGGCACAATCCGGGCTTGGGTGAAATCCGGCCTGCCCCTGATGAAATCGCGACGCCCCTTCCTGATCCTTGGCGATGCCCTGCGCGACTTTCTGGGAAACCGCGCCAAAGTCGCGACAGTGCCGTTGCAGCCCGATCAACTCTATTGCCCGACTTGCAAGGCGGGGCGCAGGCCGATGGGCCTGTTGGTCGATTGCATCCCCCAGACCCCGAAAACCGCACGCCTGTTTGGGCTGTGCGAAGTCTGCGGCGGCCCCTGCAATCGGATGATCAGCCAGACCAAGATCGACCATTTCAGCCAGATTTTCGAGGTCGCAATCAAAGAGGGGCGGCAAGCCTAAAGGAACCTGCCGAACCCCTCTTAAACCATCACTTCGGAAAGGATGAACAATGGCCCGGAAATTCAACGAAGAAAACGAGCGGATCAAGCGCCGTTACTTGCAATTCCTGCGCGAAGCCAAGCGCGCCGATATGGCGACGGTCGATAAGGCCGCCGATGCCATCCTGCGATTTGAACGCAGCACGGGTTACAAGCCCTTCAAACGGTTTCACATCGAGCAGGCCATCACCTTCAAGGCCCGCCTGTCGAATGAGAAAAATGCTCGGACCGGTGCACCGCTATCCAAGGCCACGGTTGATAGCACCCTGCGCATGGTCAAGGCGTTCATTCACTGGCTGGCAGGGCAACCGGGCTACAAGTCGCGCATTGCCTATGCCGACTCCGAGTATTTCAACCTGAACGCCAAGGATGCCCGCATTGCCCACACGGCACGTGACACGATCTATCCCACGCCAGAGCAATGCCGCCACGCCTTCGGCCAGATGCCCAGCGCCACGCCCCTGCAACGCCGCGACAAGGCGCTATTTGCCTTCCTGATGCTGACCGGCGCGCGGGATGGGGCGATTGCGTCCATGCGCCTGAAACACGTCGATCTGGTGCAGGCTTGCGTCTATCAGGACGCCCGCGACGTGAAGACCAAATTCGCCAAGACCTTCACCACATGGTTCTTTCCGGTCGATGACGTGTATCTGCACGCCTTCCGCGATTGGGTCGAGTATCTGCGCAAGGACGAATTGTTCGGGCCAAATGACGGCCTGTTTCCCAAGCCCAAGATGGGCCTGCAAGATGGCGCTTTCGCCGCGCTGGGCCTGTCGCGCGACACCTACAGCAACGCGGGCAAGCTGCGCACCGTTATCAAGAACGCCTTCACAAGCGCGGGCCTGCCAGCCTTTGGCCCGCACAGCTTCCGCAAAACGCTGGGCCTGCTGGCAAACGACCATTGCAAGACGCCCGAACAATTCAAGGCGTGGTCGATGAACCTTGGCCATGAAAACATCGCTACCACGCTCAGCGCCTATTGCCCGGTGTCACCATCGCGGCAAGGCGAGTTGATCCGCAACATGGGATAGCCCGACCCCCCTTTCACTTGTCATCCCCTTTGCATAACCTTGCCACAACCCAGGGGATTCCATGACATTGATTTCAGACTTCATCGCCCGCGTTCAGGACGTCCACAAAACCGGCATCGCCCGCGAACATGCTTACCGGCCCGCGCTGCATGACCTGCTGAAGGCGCTCGACAACGAACTGGAACCCGTCAACGACCCCGCCCGTTCCGAAGTCGGCGCGCCCGATTTCATCATCCTGCGCGACAATATCGCCATTGGCCACCTTGAGGCCAAGGATATCGACATCGACATCCGCGCCATGAAGGACGCCAACAAGCGCCAGAAGGACCGCTATGTCAAAGGTCTGGCCAACCTGATCTATACCAACTGTCTGGATTGGGATTTCTACCGCAACGGGGAACTGGTCGCATCGGTCAGGATTGGCGATTACCTGATGGGCATCCAGCCCATCCCCGACAACTACACCCAGCTTGAAAACCTGCTGCGCGACTTCATCGCCCAGCGCCCGCAATCCATCACCAGCCCGCGCGATCTGGCCGAGCGCATGGCGGGCAAGGCGATCCTGATAAAGGACGTCCTGTTCAATGCCCTGCGCACTGACACAGACTTGCAAACAGAACTCACAGGCCAATATCTCGCCTTCAAGGAACACCTTATCCACGACATCGCGCCAGAGGATTTCGCCGATATCTACGCCGAAACCATCGCCTATGGCATGTTCGCCGCGCGCCTGCATGACACCACACTCGAAACCTTCAGCCGCCGTGAAGCGCTCGAACTCTTGCCCAAATCCAACCCCTTTCTGCGCAGCCTGTTCAGCTATGTCGCGGGCGTGGACCTGGACGACCGCATCGCATGGATACTCGACGATCTGGCCGCCGTGTTCCAAGCCGCGAATGTCAAGAAAATCATGGCCAATTTCGGCAAGCTGACGGGCCAGCAAGACCCGTTCCTGCATTTCTATGAAACCTTCCTTGCCGCCTACAACCCCGCCAAGCGCAAGGCGCGCGGGGTGTGGTATACGCCAGAGCCGGTGGTCAATTTCATCGTCCGCGCCGTGGATGAGGTGCTGCAAACCGAATTCGGCCTGCCCGACGGGCTGGCGGACACGTCCAAGGTCACGCTGGATTGGGACACGGGGCAAACCGACACCAAGGGCAAAGCCGTCACCATCAAGAAAGACGTGCACCGCGTCCAGATCCTTGACCCCGCCACCGGCACCGGCACCTTTCTGGCCGAAGTCATCAAGCAGATCGCGCCCAAGGTGCAGGGCGTCGCCCCCGGCATGTGGTCGGGCTATATCGAGAATGACCTCATCCCCCGCCTGCACGGGTTCGAGTTGCTGATGGCGTCCTATGCCATGTGCCACATGAAGCTCGACATGATCCTGACC
>PXES01000317.1 GCA_003564655.1 Paracoccaceae bacterium | reverse complement strand
TCATGTATTTATAACTCAAACATCAACTGTTCGTGGTGGAGTAGAATACACCTTTTCATTTATTGGATTGAGGGAATTTTCTGCCATTCGGTTTGATCTGGTACATATGACCAACAGAAGTGATACGGAGCAGGAGGTGCTGGATGCCCTGATTGACCTTTCCAAAGCCGGACTTATTCCATTTCTGTCGCAGACACCTCTTGGGGCTTCTCTTTTGATCGATGTGGAGCTTGATGAAAATGATCAAAATCGCTTTGATGAGTCTCATGATCCCTGGAATTACTGGGTCTTTGAGGCCTATCTCGGATCAGTTCGACTGAACCTGGAGTCAAACCGTACCGATTTTATTTCACGCTGGGGGGTTTTTGCGGATCGTGTAACCGAAAACTGGAAATTACGCTTCAGGCCCTACTTCAATTACAATACGGTGGAAATCCGAAGAGAGGGAACAGACAGGATATTCAGTGAAATACACAGGCACGGACTCGATACGTATGCGATCAAAAGCCTGAACGACCACTGGTCGGCCGGTCTTTTCATGGACTACGAGACACGAAACGATCGCAATATCCGACACGATTTCCAGGTTCGACCTGGTATTGAGTACAGTTTTCTGCCTTATCGGGAAGCGACCAGGCGTTCCATCACCCTCCAGTACCAGATCGGATATACCTATGCCGACTACTTTGAAGAGACGATCTATGGTGTTGAACAGGAGCATCTTTTCAGCCATCTGTTGCGGGGGGCGGTGAATATCCGTCAACCATGGGGAAATGTTTCGGGTGGACTTATCGGATCACACTATTTTCATGATGCTACATTTCGAAGAGCCGTGGTCTTTGGCAGTATCTCATTTAGGATTACCGAAGGCCTGGCCATGAATTTCTCAGCCAATTTCCAGATGATCCAGGATCAGCTGACACTTCCCGCGGGTGATGCCTCTCTAGAGGATATCCTTCTCCGGCAACGAGAGCTGGCTACCGATTACAATCTCAACGCCTCTTTCGCAATTACTTACACTTTCGGTTCAAGATTTGCCAATATTGTGAATACAAGATTTTAGTGGGGAGTTTTTTTAGCGGTATTGATCTTTTGACGTGTGATTGGATTTTTCATCAGAATTATAACTGATTTTGCCCTTCAGTTTTGTGCCCGGTGATTTTTAGTGCATTTGTGATAAAGTTAGCGCTGAGCCCTATCTGCGGTTAACGGGTTTTACTAATGCGGGATCTGCATTTTCAGTGCTTTTTCGTACCCCTCAACAAGCCGCTTAAGTCCCTCGGATGATTCGTGGGGAGCGATGGTTATTTCGAGCCTGCCGAATGTGGTTTCCGGTTTCTTGCCAAACATCTTTCTTTTACGGGCTTTGGACGGGTCAAAGTGAAGCTGCAATTCATCGTCCACAATTTCCATTTCAAACTCTGAAGTGAGCTTGGCCTCTTTAATTTGCGACATGCTCAGTGGTACCAGTGTGATTAGCGGTACGTGCACCTCGGTATATTCAATTCCCGTAGAGGTTTGGCGGGGATATTCCACCACTACGGATTTGGGGCTAAGAGCAGTGGATGTTTGTGTGTCGGGGAGGTCTTTGTCGGCCAGGGCTTTTTTTGCATATTCCAGCGCTTTGATAACTTTTTTGTAATCCTCCTGTTCCGTTTTTTCCTTCTTTGTAACAACCGATTTTGAGGCAGTCAGCGCTTCATCAATCACCCGTTTAATTTCTGTTTCCTCTGCAGGAGCTTCAAAATATTTATCGAGCAGGCCGGTATTCTTTTCCATCAGCGAATCGTTTGCGGCAAGAATCGCATCGTGGATGGCGTTGATAAAGGCTTTAAAACTGATCATAAAAAAGATTTTTCCGAAAAGTTATTGGTTGGCCAGGTCCTTCTTTTTTTTCAGCAGCTGCTTTCGCATTGTTTCGAATTTATCCATCGTATTTTCCACCTTATCTTTGCTATCGGGTGCGAGACCAATTTGACTGTTGCAAACGGGGCATACAAATTTTGAGCCTTCAAGCAGTTTATACGTGTTGAATATTATTGTACCATTGCAGCCTTGTACCGGGCACTGCATTTGCTGATTAAGAGATTGCATTTCAAATAGAATAAATTTGATTTCAGGATTTATTGGTTTTTTTCAAGGTGATAGGACTCACTGTTTTTGAGAACAGGTCAATCATCATGGTTACACCCACCGGAAGCGGCAACTGCCCTGCATGAACATTTACATGTAATGTAGAACTGTTTTGTGAGCGATACTGATCTTTAGAAGATTGGCTAATTTTCTCATCAGTATCATAACTGATTTTGCCCTTCAATTTCGTTGCAGGTGGTTTTGTATGATGGTCTTCCTCATCCGAAAAGTCATCATTAATAGTGTGCTGAGATGATATTTCAAGATCAAACTTCACGTCAACCGTTTCCACTGCAAGCGAGCTGATCGGTATCATGGTTATCATCGGAACCTGAAATATAGTTTCGACCACATTTAATTTATAGCCATCTTTTTCATTGTCATCGGGTTCAAGTACGCTGCGTTTCAAGTTCATTTCAATCATTACCGGGGTGTACAAATCGTCTTTCTCACTGAAGCAATAATCCATCAAAAATTTTGCCTGTTCACGCGCCATAACAGAATTAGCATGGCTTGCTGCGATAAGTGGCGCACTGATCAGTGATCCAATATCAGCCTCTGAAGTGCCGCCTGGCTTGAATTTTCGGGTTTTATGCTTTGTCATGGAAAGAGCAAATAGATAAGAATAGAAATAAATATTCAGGAGGCTTTTGGTATATGTGTAGCATAGCTATCATACCTGAATGAATAGAGAACCGGTAATGTACCGGTTCTCAAATTCCTGCAAATCATAGTGATATAAAGACAAATTTATTTTTGCCTTTATAATAGGCTTAGCCACCGTCCTGGTTATTGTTATTATCGTTGCCAGATGATGGCATCGTAATAGGTTGTATAGCATTGGTGTAAGCCTCAATAATAGTATTTACACCCTTTGGTACAGGTAACTGTCCAGCATGTACATTTACAGTATATTTCGCAGAATTACTCTTCTGGTAATGAGTGCTGTGTGTTGAGGAATCTTTATGATCGTAACTCGCACTGCCTTTAATGGATGCAGAAATAGGCCCCCAGCCCACTTTAGCTTTAAAACTGGCAGACGCTTTCATATGATTCTCTGTTTTGTCGGTTTGCTCATCCGAAAAACTGGATTTCACTTCCATTTCAAAAGTGATCTCCACATTATCTACTCCCAGCGAGTTGATCGGGATGATGGTTAACAGCGGTAGATTGAATGTGGTATCGACTGATTCAATCTGAGGTGGATCAACGCTTCCGTCATCATTTGGCTCTTGTGGCTGTATAACGCCCCTGGTCAGCGTCATATTAATCATTATGGGAGAGTAATTATTTTGGTCGCTGTTGTTATTGTTATTATTTGTGTTATTGTTAGCGTCTGGATCGTAAAAACATGTATCCAGTATAAACTTGGTTTGAGTTACAGCCATTGCTGCATTTGCCTTTGCCGCTGCATTCAGCGGCCCTCCGATTAAGGAGTCCATTGGAAGCCCGGTAAATTGCTGGGCCATAGATACTAAGGGTCGATCTGCCATTGTGTGTGAGGTTTATTCCAGGATATCAGCTTGATATGCTTATATAAGTAAACACTAACAACCTGGAGAGTTGCGATTGCTAGATTGTGTTGCACCCTGTGATAGGGATTTCTTATTGTTTTGTAACCAACTGTCTGTAAATATAGAATAAAAATTAATAATTCCTAATTAAATGTTGATTAATAGTATTTGATTAAATTAATATAATTTAGTTCTATACGTGTAACGTTGGTTGTAACGAATCCACCTGGTAATAAGCGGTTTTAAGAAATGAGGACTGATATGCATTTCAATCGGCAACAGTATCAAACCGAAAGAGCAGTGGCGTGGTACAGGTATACGCCTGTACTGTATCGCTACGATGCTATGAGCGGGGCAAATATAACACCCGATGCTGCACAAAAAACTTCGGCTGGAAAAACGGGAACCGGTGGAGTATCGCCATACACGGGGGGAATAGGCGCAGGTTTACCTGCAAAAAATACAGCCACTAATGAGTTTGGGAATACGGGCGGTAAACAGCAGTTGCTTCATCCGGATCAACTATATCACAAAAAAGAAAAAAATGTAATGCTGTACCATCCACTCACAAAATCAGGCAGTGGTACACTGCCGAAAAACAGGAGTGTGGTCAGTTATTCAGCTTCTGAATCACCTTTCTCGAAAATTCTGAACCTGGTTCAACAGAAGTTAAAGTGGTGGGCCGGCCTCTTAAATTCCTTCAAAAAATGGATGAACAAGAACAACTAAAAAGTGCTCTGGATGTAAAATTCTATCCCGTTAAAAACCGATATATGGAGAACCTTTTGCACAGGCTCTACCGATTAATTCTGATCGTCCTAACTCTTGGTGTATTGTCAGCAGTGATGATATGGGCCATATTTTCGGGATATGCGCTTGAGGATTTCAGGCTGGTTGAACGGGAAATAGCATCGCTGCCATCGCTGGAGCACCAGCTGTTTTCTGCAATACCCCACACGACAGACAGCCCCAGTTTTTTTGCCGGTCACTCCTTCAAAATCGATCCGGGATCGTTTTTTCACACAAGGGAAACCCACCATACAGAATTTTCAACCGCAAG
>PXES01000368.1 GCA_003564655.1 Paracoccaceae bacterium | reverse complement strand
TCTCGAGCGATTGCTCGGTCGAGACCAGCTTGCGGCGCTCGTCATCGCTCATCACCTGGCCTTCGGCGGCGCGCTTGGCAGCGGCCTTCTGCACTTCGGTGTCAAGCTCGGACTGGCGGCACAGCCCCAGCGCCACCGGGTCAATGGGCTGCAGATTGGCGATATTCCAGTGCGTGCGCTCGCGGATGGTCTGGATGGTGGAATTCGTGGTGCCGACCAGGCGCCGGATCTGCGCATCGGTCAATTCGGGATGAAACTTCACCAACCACAGGATGGACGCCGGGCGGTCCTGGCGCTTGGACAACGGCGTGTAGCGCGGGCCACGGCGCTTTTCCTCGCCCTCGGCGGCGGGGTTATACTTCAGCTTCAGCTTGTAGACCGCGTCCTTTTCGCCGCGCTCGATCTCGATGGGGTCAAGCTGGTTGTTGGCGATCGGGTCGAAACCCTTCACGCCGCCTGCCACATCACCATCGGCGATGCCCTGCACCTCCAGCTCGTGCAGGCCGCAGAAATCCGCGATCTGCTTGAAGCTGAGCGTGGTATTGTCGACCAGCCAGACGGCGGTCGCCTTGGGCATGAGGGGTTTCGACATGATCGCTCTCCTGTCATGGGGCGCGGGCGGTGCGCCATATCTCTCGGGTGCCGGGAATCGGCGGCAGGGCGAGCCTGCACTGTCCTCGATGTCGGGGATGGCCGCGTATATAACCGGGATAACGGCAGAGGGAAAGTGCGAATGCGGGTGATCTTAGCGGGGGTACTGGTGGCAAGCGCGCTGGCCCTGTGGCTCTCGGCAAGATCGGGCGCGACCGTGCAGCAGAACGATGATTACTTTCTGCTGGCGATGACCTGGACGCCCGCCTGGTGTGCGGCGACCGGCGCCGCGCGGGGCGATGCGCGCTGCGACAGGGGCGCGGGCGCAGGCTGGCTGGTGCACGGGCTGTGGCCCCAGCACGCGGGTGGCGGCTGGCCGGAATACTGCGACACCGCCGCGACCGCGCCGGGCCCGGCGATACTGGCGGGAATGGACGACATCATGGGCTCCACATCGCTCGCCCGCCACCAGTGGCGCAAGCATGGCACCTGCTCCGGGCTGACCGCGCAGGCGTATTTCGCGCAGACCCGCGCGGCGTTCGAGGCGCTCGACTTCCCCGACGCGATCCGGGCACGCACGGACGCGCGGCACCTGTCCCCCGAGGAGGTGCTGGCGGCGTTCCGCGCGGCCAACCCGACAATCGGCGCGGCGCAGGCCATCGTGACCTGCCGTCAGGGCCGGATCGAAGAGTTGCGGCTGTGCCTGACCCGCAACCTTGCCCCGCGCGACTGCGACGCGGGCGTGCTGGCGCGCCACTGCACTGCGGCCCGGGCGACGTTGCCGGCAAAGCCGTGATCACACCTCTCCGGCGGGCACTTCGCAGAGCAGCGCCATCACCTCGGACAGGCGGCCGAGCTTCAGCGGCTTGGCAAGACAGGCATCAAACCCCTTGCCAAGATACATGTCGACCTGATGCGTCATCGCATTGGCGGTAAAGGCAATCGCCGGTGCGCGCGCGCGGCCCTGCCGCATCTCGGCCGCGCGGATGGCATCGAGCAGGGCTATACCGTCCATTCCCGGAATCGAGATGTCGAGGATCAGCAAATCGAACTCCCGCTCGGCAAACCGCTCCAGCGCCTCGGGGCCATTGCTGGCCAGCGTCGCATGAACCGCCAGGCGCCCCAGCATCAACCCCAGAACAAGCTGATTCGTGCTGTTGTCATCCACCGCCAGAACCCGCAGGCCGGGCATGCGCTGCGGAACGGTCTCGGCGCAGGCGGCGGGTATTTCGTGACCCGACCCCTCAAGCGCGACGAGTGGCAGCGACACTGTGACGGTGGTGCCACTGCCCGGTTTGCTGTCGATCTCCAGCGTGCCGCCGAACAACTCGACCAGCGAGCCGACGATCGACATGCCAAGCCCGGTGCCGCCAAAGCGCCGCGAGATGCTGTTGTCGGCCTGGATGAAGGGCTTGCGGATAGCCTCTTGCTGCGCTGGTGACATGCCGATGCCGCTATCCTGCACCTGCAGCGTGACCGTGCCGCGGTCAGGTGCGGCGACAGTCACGCGCACGACACCGTTTTCGGTGAATTTCAGGGCGTTGCTGACCAGATTGTGCAGGATCTGCGAGATCCTGTGAGGATCGCCAAGCCGCAGCGCCCCGGTCGGATCGTCAAGCGCGACCACAAACGACAGATGCTTTTCCGAGGCGCGCAGCGTGTGCAACTCCTCGGTGCGGCGGGCCAGATCGGCAAGGGCGAAGGGGATATTCTCGAGTTCGAGCGCATCGGCCTCGATCTTGGTAATGTCCAGCAGGTCATTGATAATATTAAGCAAAAGCGTGCCCGACTCGCGCAGCATGCGGAACATCTGCGCTTGTGCGGGGTTGGTGTCGTCCGATTCGAGCAGTTCGGCAATGCCCAGCACCCCGTTCAGCGGCGTGCGCAGCTCATGGCCGATATTGGCCAGGAAAGTCGACTTCGCCGCGCTCGCGCGGCGGGCTTCGGCAAGCGCCGCCTCGCGTGCGCGCTCGGCCTCGACCTGGGCGGTGACATTGGTGAGCGCGAAAAGCACACGAAAGCCTGCACCCCCCCTGTCCGGATCGGTGCGGCATTGATCGAGACATAGCGCGTGCCGCTGTCATCGTGAAAGGCGACACGATGATTGGTGATATTCCCCCCGCTTGCGCGTACCTTGGCAAAGGCGCGATCCTCGGGCGCAAGCGGGGTGCCGTCGGGATGCGTGACGCGCCAGTGCAGCGAGTCGGTGCGCTGGCCGAGCAGGTCGGAGACAGGCACGCCCACCATTTCGGCGCTGGCGTCATTGGCGAAGATAATCACCCCCCGGGAGTCGAGCACCATCAGCCCGGTCGCGGTGGTACTGACGATCCCTTGCAGAAAGGCGCGTTCGCGTGCCAACTCCTCGGCTGCGGATTTCCGCAACAGGACCGAACGGACGACATCGGCGAAGGCTTGCAGCAGATAGATCTCCTCGGGCAGGAAATTGCCGCTGCGCGAAACCGAATCGAAGCCGACAAAACCGAAAAGCGCCCCCTGTTCGATCATCGGCACCAGCAGCAGCGACCGGATCTGCTGCGCTTTCAGCACCTCATGCTCGGACGAGCCGGGAGGGAAAGCGTTGATATCGGCGATCAGCAGGACACCATCCGCCATCAGCGGGTCCAGCAGGCTCGCGAAATCCTCGGTCGGCAGGTCCTGTAACGCGTCTATGGCCGGGGCGATGCCGGGGGCGCACCATTCATGCGTGTTCGACACATGGTTTTCCCGGTGAAGGAACACATAGGCCCGGTCACGCGCGCTGAACTGCCCCAGCCGCGCCAGGCAGTCGTGGATCGCCGTGTCCACCTTGGCGAGATCGACCGAAAGCAACTCATGGATAAGCTTTACCGCAAGGGCATGTATCTCTGTCATCCGTGCGGTGTTGCTGGGCGGGGTATCGGCGGCCAAGACGGACAATCTCCACGCTTGCATCGCGACGCATACTTCGGTGACCGGGCAATGCTGTGCCATCACGGCAGTGTCTACCACATCGCTGGTTAAGAAATTTCTCCAAAGCCTCTCTGGAAAGACGTCGGCGCCGGAACGGGTCTTGCGCCGGGGGTGACCTTCACTATAACGCCCCTCAATTTGCGCGCCGTCTGGGCAGGGGATCCGTCATGCCGAAGAGAACCGATATCCGCTCGATCATGATCATCGGCGCGGGGCCCATCATTATTGGCCAGGCCTGCGAGTTCGACTATTCCGGCGCCCAGGCCTGCAAGGCGCTGCGCGAGGAAGGCTACCGGGTGATCCTGGTGAACTCCAACCCCGCCACGATCATGACCGACCCGGGGCTGGCGGATGCCACCTATATCGAGCCCATCACCCCCGAAATCGTTGCCAAGATCATCGAGAAAGAGCGCCCCGACGCGCTGCTGCCGACAATGGGCGGGCAGACCGGGCTGAACACCTCGCTGGCGCTGGCCGACATGGGCGTGCTGGAGAGGTTCGGCGTCGAGCTGATCGGCGCCAACCGCGCCGCCATCGAGATGGCCGAGGATCGCAAGCTCTTCCGCGAGGCGATGGACCGCATCGGGTTGGAGAACCCGCGCGCGACCATCGTGGCGGCCCCGAAGTTGGAAAATGGCAAGTATGACATCAACGCGGGCGTCACCGAGGCGATGGCCGCGCTAGAGGATATCGGCCTGCCCGCGATCATCCGCCCGGCCTACACGCTCGGCGGCACTGGTGGAGGGGTGGCCTATAACCGCGATGATTATGAACGGATTTGTCGCTCCGGCCTCGACGCCTCGCCAGTGGCGCAGATCCTGATCGACGAGTCGCTGCTGGGCTGGAAAGAGTTCGAGATGGAGGTCGTGCGCGACCGTGCGGACAACGCCATCATCGTGTGCTCGATTGAGAATGTAGATCCCATGGGCGTGCATACGGGCGACTCGATCACCGTCGCCCCGGCGCTGACGCTGACCGACAAGGAATACCAGATCATGCGCAACGGCTCGATCGCCGTGCTGCGCGAGATCGGGGTCGAAACGGGCGGGTCGAACGTGCAATGGGCGATCAACCCCGCCGACGGGCGCATGGTGGTGATCGAGATGAACCCGCGCGTCAGCCGCTCCTCGGCGCTGGCGTCCAAGGCCACGGGGTTTCCCATCGCCAAGATCGC
>PXES01000271.1 GCA_003564655.1 Paracoccaceae bacterium | reverse complement strand
AGATGGGCGCAAAGGCGGGGATAGGCCTCCTCGACCCAGCCCTCGGGCAGGCGCGCGCCCATCTCGCGCGCGCGATCGGCGAGGCTGGCGATAGTGCCGCCGATGAAAAGCGACATGATCCGCGCAAGCGGCAGGTCGAGCCCGTGGGCCGCCAACTCGTCGCGGATGAATTGATTGGAGCGGGTTTCACTATCGACGATAACGCCGTCGCAATCAAAGATGACGAGTTCAGGGCGCATCGGGGTGCTCATGGACAAGAATCGTCACTTCGGTTGAGCCGTAGCGGCGTTGATCACGCAGGCGGAACCCCTCGGGCGGGCTCTGGGGGCTGGCCTCTTCCCAGATGATCGTCGCACCCGGCGAGAGCCACCCGCCCGCGCGCGCCGAAGCCAGCGCGGGGGCCCCGAGGCCCTGACCATAAGGCGGGTCAAGGAAGACCAGATCGAAAGGCGCGTCGCGGTTGGGGCCCAGGCGTGTGGCATCGCGGCGGAAGACGCGCGCGCGGCCCATGGCGCGCATCCGTGCGATATTCTCGCGCAGCAGCGCGCGCGCCGCCGCGCCGTCGTCGACGAACACGGCCCGCACCGCCCCGCGCGAGAGCGCCTCGAGCCCCAGCGCGCCGGTTCCGGCGAAGAGGTCGAGCACCCGCGCGCCTTCGACCGGAACCGGGGCCGCGCCATTGATCAGCAGGTTGAAGATCGCCTCGCGCACCCGGTCGGGGGTGGGGCGCAGATGCGCCGCGGGGTTGCCCGCACCGGGGTCCGCAAGGCGCAACCCGCGCGCGCTGCCGCCGATGATCCTCATGCCTTCAGCAGCGCCTTGAGGTCGGAGGACGGGTCGGCCAGCACTGCGGGGTCGGGATCGCGGCCCATGGAGAGCAGGCGCTTGCCGATCATGTAGGCGCGCGCATCGCCCAGGGAATCGACCGCAAGGAAACGGTCCCCGGCGAAATACCAGTGGCTCGGCGTCGCGCCGGGGCGAATGACGACGCGGTCATACCCGGTGTTCAGCCCCGCGATCTGAAGCTTCAGATCATACTGATCCGACCAGAACCACGGCTCGGGCACATAAGCTGCCTCGGCACCCGACAGGTTGGCGGCGACCGCCTCGGCCTGGTCGATGGCGTTCTGCACGGATTCCAGACGCAACTGCCCGCCGCGCCACGGAAAGGACGCGCAGTCGCCCGCCGCCCAGATATGCGGGTCCGAGGTGCGGCCCATCGCGTCGGTGCGAATGCCGTTATCGATGGCGAGCCCCGCCGCCTCGGCCAGCGCGGTGGCGGGCGTGACGCCGATCCCCGCGATGACGAAATCGGCGTCCAGATGGGTGCCATCCGCGAGCGTCACGCCGGTCGCGCGGTCGGTGCCCGTGATCCGCACCAGCCCCGTCCCCTCGCGGATATCGACACCATGCGACTGGTGCAGCGCGCGGACGAAATCCGCAGTCTCGGACGCGGCGACGCGGCCCAGAATGCGCGGGGCGAGTTCCAGCAGATGCACCACCAGCCCGCGCGCGGCAGCGACGGCGGCGGCCTCCAGCCCGATATAGCCGCCCCCGATGATCACCACGCGCCGACCGGGAACGAATTCGGGGGCCATGGCGTCGACATCGGCCAGATCGCGCAGCACGTGAACGCCCGGAAGATTGCCGCCAACCTCTTCGGGCAGGCGCCGGGGGGTGGCCCCGGTCGCCAGCACCAGCGCATCATAGGGCAGGGTCTCGTCGCCCGCGGTCACGGTCCGCGCGGTCCGGTCGATGCCATGCACTGGCGTGCCGAGGCGCAGGGTCACGTCATGATCGGCATAGAAGCGCTCGGGCCGCAGGAAGAGCCTCTCGAGCGCCATCTCGCCCAGAAGATACGCCTTCGACAGCGGCGGGCGCTGATAGGGCGGCACGGGTTCGGCGCCGATCAGCGTCACCTCTCCGTCATGGCCCAGCGCCCGCAATTTCGCGACAAGCGACGCGCCTGCCTGCCCGGCGCCGACCACGACGACGTTTTGCATTTTTCCCGCTCCTGCCTCTGGCCTGCCCTGCAGGCGATGCTATCTGACCAACGGATAAACAATTCAGACGCAGGAGCCAATCCATGAGCATCACGACCGGGGACACGCTGCCCGAGGCCAGTTTTCTGAAAATGAGCGAGAACGGCCCCGAAGAGGTCAGCCTGAGCGGCCTGACCGCCGGGCGCAAGGTGGTGATCTTCGGACTGCCCGGCGCCTTCTCGCGCACCTGCAGCGCCGCGCATCTGCCAAGCTTCCTGCGCGTGAAAGACGACCTGAAGGCCAAGGGTGTCGAAGACATCATCTGCATTTCGGTCAACGATCCCTTCGTGATGAAGGCCTGGGCCGAGGAGACGGGCGCCGAGGCGGCAGGGCTGCATCTGCTGGCCGATGCGGCAGGCGATTTCACACAGGCCATCGGCATGGCGTTCGACGCGCCCGTGGTAGGCTTTCATGGCCGCTCGCAGCGCTACGCGATGGTGGTCGAGGATGGCAAGGTGATGCTGCTTCAGGCCGAGGACAAACCCGGTGTCTGCGAAGCCTCGACCGGCGAGGCACTGCTGGCCGCGATGTGATGGATGGCGCGGCGCTCACGGTCTCGGTCATCGACGATCTGGGCAGTGTTGCGGCCCCGGAGTGGGACGCTTGCGCCAATCCGGGCGCCGGAACCCCGGCGCTCGACCCGTTCACGACGCACCGCTTCCTGCACGCGCTGGAACGCTCGGGCTCGATCGGCACCGGGTCGGGCTGGCAGCCGCGGCACTTGCTGGTGCATCGCGGCGGCGATCTGATCGCCATCGCGCCGCTTTATGCGAAATCGCATTCGCAGGGCGAGTACATCTTCGACCACGCCTTCGCGCAGGCCTATGCGCGGGCGGGGGGGCGGTATTACCCCAAACTGCAGCTTGCCGTGCCCTTTACCCCCGCGACGGGGCGGCGCTTCCTGTGCCGCCCGGGGCACGAGGCAGAGGGGACCGAGGCCATTCTGCAGGCGATGGCGCGACTTGCGGGCGAAAACGGGCTGTCCTCGGCGCATGTGACCTTCTGCACCGAGGACGAAGCCGCGCGCGGGGCAGAGGCGGGGGGGCTGCACCGTGTCACCGAACAGTTCCACTGGGCCAATCCGGGCTATGCCAGCTTCGACGACTTCCTCGCCGCGCTGTCCTCGCGCAAGCGCAAGACCATCCGCAAGGAACGCGCGACCGCGCAGGGGTTTGGCGGCACGATCCGCATGCTGACGGGCGACGCGCTGCAGCCCGCGCATTGGGACGCGTTCTGGCAGTTCTATCAGGACACGGGCGCGCGCAAATGGGGAACACCCTATCTGACCCGGCGCTTCTTCGACATCGTGCAACAGACGATGCGCGATGACGCGTTGTTGGTGCTGGCCGAACGCGACGGGCGGCCGGTCGCGGGGGCGCTGAACTTCATCGGGCACGAGACGCTGTTCGGCCGCTACTGGGGCTGCGTCGAGGATCACCCCTGCCTGCATTTCGAGTTGTGCTATTACAGGGCCATGGATTACGCCATCGAACATGGCCTGCCCCGGGTCGAGGCCGGGGCGCAGGGTGCGCACAAGCTCGCGCGCGGCTATATGCCCAGCCGCATCCATTCGCTGCATCACTTCCCCGAACGCGGCTTTCACACCGCCGTCGCGCGCTATCTGCGCGAGGAACGCAGCGCGATAGACTATGAAATGCGGGCGATGGCCGAATTCGCCCCGTTCCGAAAGACCACCGATTGAAGGAGGCCTCATGGCAGAGAAACTGACCGACCGCAGCGCGCTGGAACCGCTTTTCGCTGACGGGTGGGAGATGGTCGAGGATCGCGACGCCATCACAAAGGCGTTCAAGTTCAAGAATTTCGTCGCCGCCTTCGGCTGGATGAGCAAGGCCGCGCTGATCGCCGAGAAGATGGATCACCACCCGGAATGGTCGAATGTCTACAACAGCGTGCAGGTCACGCTGACCACGCATGATGTGGGCGGGTTGTCGGAGCTGGATCTGAAGCTCGCACGGGCGATGGACGCGCTGAGCTGAGGCGCTTTCCCCTCGCATCCGCGCGCGATCCGGCCTATCGCTCGGTCCATGTCCGCGCGTTTTCCCATCTTCCTCGTCTGCCTGCCGGGGCTCGAGGCGGTGCTGGCCGAGGAGGCCCGCTTGCTGGGCCTGCCCGACCCGCGCCCGGTAGCGGGCGGGGTAGAGACGTCGGGCGGCTGGCCCGAGGTCTGGCGCGCCAATATCGGGCTGCGGGGCGCAAGCCGCGTACTGGTGCGGCTGGGCGCGTTCCGGGCACTGCATCTCGCGCAGCTGGACAAACGGGCGCGGAAATTTCCCTGGGGCGATGTCCTGCGCCCGGATGTAACCTTGCGGATCGAGGCAAGCTGCACCCGCTCGCGCATTTATCACGACCGGGCCGCGGCGCAGCGCGTGGCCCGCGCGATCACCGAGACGCTGGGCGCGCCGGTCACGGCCGATGCGTCCCTGCGGCTTATGGTGCGCATCGACGACGATTTGGTGACGCTGTCGGTGGACAGTTCCGGCGCGGGGCTGCACCAGCGCGGCCACAAGCAGGCGGTCGGCAAAGCCCCCCTGCGCGAGACGATGGCGGCGCTGTTCCTGCGGGCCATGGGCTTTGATGGCAGCCAGCCGGTGGTCGATCCGATGTGCGGATCGGGAACTTTCGTGATCGAGGCCGCCGAGATCGCCGCCGGGCTGCCGCCGGGCCGGTCGCGCAGCTTCGCCTTCGAGCATCTGGT
>PXES01000164.1 GCA_003564655.1 Paracoccaceae bacterium | reverse complement strand
CGGCATCTGCGCGATATCGTGGTGACCGAATACGGCATCGCCGATCTGCGCGGCAAGAGCGATGCCGACACCATCGCGGCGCTCTTGGAGATAACAGACAGCCGGTTTCAGGAGGAACTCGCCGCGACGGCAAAATCCGCGGGCAAGCTGCCGAAATCCTGGCGCCTGCCGAAAGCCGCGCGCAACAACACACCCGAGGCCCTGCGCACCTGGCTTGCGCCGCATCAGGGCGACGCGCTCCCCCGCTTTCCCTTCGGCACCGATTTCACCGAGATCGAGCAGGTGCTGCTCCCCGCCCTCGCCGATCTGCGGACGGCCAGCAACCGCCTGCCCGCGCTGCTGTCGCTTGCCGGCGATGGCCTGCGCGGCGACCCCCCCCCGCAGGAAGGCGCTGCGATGGCGCGCATGGATCTGACCCAGCCCGTCGGCTGGAAGTCCCGCCTTGCCGCAAGCGCCCTGCGCGGCGCGCTGCGCCGGAACGCGTGAACCGCAGGGCCAGAGGGGCGTGCGCGTGCGTTGCGCTCAGTGTTTCGCGCTCCAGCTGGCCGAGGCCATGCGCCGTGTCGCGAATTCGCCCATCATCCCCAGAACCAGAACCCCGAGGCCCACATGGAGCGGGTAGAGTGCCGAGGTGTGGAACGGGTTGTAATTGATGAACGCGAACCCGCGCGCCTGATCGACCGCCTGAAAGAGCGGGTTCCACATGAAATAGACGAGATACGCCTCGGGCAGCGAATTGGCGAGGAAGAACTTGCCCGAGGCGACCATGTTGATCCGCGTGATCAAGAGCGTGAGCAGCCTGCTCGCCCCCGGCATCCAGGGTCGCAGCGCATACAGCACCACCCCGATCGCCAGCCCCGCGAACCACACCGCCAGCAGCATCGAGAAGGCCGCGATGGGCTTGTAGATCTCGATCGGGGTCCAGACGACATGGTAGAGGAACAGGATCACGAAGACGGTCAGCACCTGGATATAGAGCTCGCCCAGCGCCGCGCCGCCGACCGCGACGATGGTGTTCATGGGGCGGTGTTTCATCATTGACGAGGTCGGCCCCTCGGCCCCCGAGACCGCGTTGATGACCTTGACATGGGCCATGAACAGGAACACGCCGGTCATCAGGTAGATCAGCGTGTCGCCCCGGATCGCCGCCGCCCGCATCCCCGCGAAGATGAAGATCAGCATGAACACCGCGACCAGGATGATCGTCTGGGCGATGTTGACCATGAGCCCGATGATCGCATTGCCATGGGTATTGCGGACATTGCGCACGGCCTGATGAAAGATCAGCTCCAGCGTGGTCAGGGTCTGGCCCCAGACCGAGCGGGCGCTTATCGGCGCGAGCATGGTGTGCCTTTCACCTTGTTCCGGCAGCAGGGATGCGCTAGCCGCATCCTGCCCGCTAAGAGTAGGGGCAATACGGTAAATTTGCAATGAAGCCAACGGTTCGGGCCGGGCCGGGCAGGGGGAAGGGCATGTCGGATCTGCAACAGGTGATGCGGCAGCTCGCGCTTCGCGCCGGCGAGGCGATCATGGACGTGTATCGCCGCGAGGAGCTTGCGGTGCGCCACAAGACGGATGCCAGCCCCGTGACCGCCGCTGACGAGGCCGCTGACCGGATCATCGCCGCGGGGCTGCGAGCGGCTTTCCCCGAGGTCGCGCTGGTCACCGAGGAGCAGGCGGGCAGCCATGCGGTCCGCGCTGCGCGCTTCTTCATCGTCGATCCGCTCGACGGCACCAAGGAGTTCATCCGCCGTCGCGGCGAGTTCACGGTCAACATCGCGTTGGTCGAGGATGGCGTGCCGGTCCAGGGCGTGGTGCTGGCGCCCGCCAAGGGGCGCATGTTCCGCACCCTCGCAGACGGCAGCGCGGTCGAGGAAGAGGGCCCCTTCGATCACGCACAGCCCGGCCCCATGCGGCCCCTGCGGATGCGCGCCCCCGACCCGCAGGCGCTGGTGGTGGTGGCGTCGAAATCGCATCGCGATGCGGCGACCGATGCCTATATCGCGCGATATCCGGTGGCCGACATGCGCAGCGCGGGCTCGTCGCTGAAATTCTGCCTGCTGGCGGCGGGCGAGGCCGATTTCTACCCCCGGCTGGGCCGGACGATGGAATGGGACACGGCCGCGGGCGACGCCGTGCTGCGCGCCGCCGGGGGCGAGGTGCTGGAGATGGGCAGCCACACGCCGCTGCGCTACGGCAAGCCGGGCTATGAGAACCCGTTCTTCATCGCGCGCCACCCCGACGTGGCGCTGCTGCGCGGCTGAACGCGGATCAGCCGCGGACCGCGAGCCCCCGCCAGACCGGCCAGATCATCAGCGCCGGGCCAAAGCCCATCAGCGCGTAGAGCGCGAGGTCGCCGCCCGGCGAGGGGCGGTCGAAGAACGCCCAGCCATAGAGCGTGCCCAGAAACACCGACACCCCCAGCGCCGCGACCTTCATCAGCAGCGGGATCGCCAGCAGGTCGCCCACCTTGTGCCCGCGCCACAAGGCCCATGCCGTCAGCCCGGTCAGCGGCAGCGCCAGGGCCAGGTCGAGCACATAGATCGTCTGGCCGGGCAGGGGGGTGCGCGCGGCCATGGCCGGCAGTAGCTGCGCCAGCCAGAGCGCGGGGAACAGCCCCACCAGCAGCCCGAAAAGCCCTGCCACAGCACGGCGCGGGGGCGGGCGGTCGGCACTGGTCAACCGCTGCGGGTCGACCGCGCGCACGAAAAGCACCAGTGCCAGCACGCTCAGCGCCAGCACGGCCAGGTAGAGCGGATAGGCCGGGTTCATCACGCCGTCGAAGCTGTAAAGCCCGTAGGCATAAAGCAGGTACCCCACCAGCCCGGCCCAGATCAGCCAGCCCTTGGCCCAGCCCTGCCGCAACCGCCAGTTCACCGCCAGAAGCGCCAGCGCCGCCGGGGCCGAGACAGTGTCCTGACCCCACGCGCCGGGGCGCAGAGGGTCGGGAACGGCCGCATAGGGCGCAGGCAGCATCAGCGCCGCGCCCACTGCCGCAAGCGTCAGGATGGCTGCGGCGTCGGAGAGCCGCAAGAGGGCGGGGCTGGAGGCAGGTGCGATCATGTCGGTCCTCGGCAGAGGGGGCAGTGTCGGAACGGGCTGCATGGACCGGGCGGACCACACGGTCGCGGCGGTGCTCGGCCACGGGGCGCGCGCGGGCGCGCGCGCATCACCCGCAACCCCTACCGCCGCGATGCGTGGCCCGACATGATCGAGGTCAAGCATCACACCACGGAAAGCCTCGCCCGGTGCCCCATGCGCCACCCGACCGGTCCGCGCCGCACCTTGCGCGCCTTGCACAGTGCAGCCCCGGCATTCGATCCGCGGCGCGCCGTCGCGCTCCCCCCGAGCTTCAGCCTCGGCCTGCAACCGCGCCCGGCCTCCCCCCTCCCCGCCGGGCGCATCCTCGGGGATGGGACCCACCCGCGCTGCGCGCCGGGAATCGTGCCCCTGTCTTTCATCTTTGCCCAGATATCTTGGGGGCGTCGCGCGGCACGTGCGACGGGGCAGAGCCCCCCCCCGCCAAAGGGCGTCCATGCCTCGCCCTGTCGCGCGCTACATGCGAAGGCGCATCGCGGCTTGCCATGGCGCGGGGTTTGCGGTCTGCTGCGGGGCGGAGGGACGCGGCCCATGTTCACCCCCTTGCCCCCGGCGCAGGATCGCTGGTTCGCCTTCCGGATGTGCTGGAAGCGCCGCCGCCTGCGCGCGCGCGCCATCCTCAAGGCCCGCGAACTGACCTGCCTGCAGCGCGGCAACCGGCCGCGCGGGGCGGTCCTGCTGTTCTGCACCCTTCGCAACGAGGCCGAGCGCATCGAGTGGTTTCTCGCCCATTACCGCAGCCTTGGCGTGGGGCATTTCATCTTCGTCGATAATGGCAGCACTGACGGCACGCGCGAGATCCTGTGCGCCCAGCCCGATGCCACGGTCTATGCCACCGACGCCAGCTACCGCGCCGCGCGCTTCGGGATCGACTGGATCAACTGGCTGATGCTGCGCCACGGGCACGGGCAGTGGTGCGTGGTGGCCGATGCCGACGAGCTCTTGATCTACCCGCCCTGGCAGACCCGCCCGCTGCCTGCGCTGACAGCGTGGCTCGAGGCGCAAGGCCAGCGTGTGCTGCCTGCCATGATGCTCGAACTCTACCCCAAGGGCCCGCTCGATCAGGCCCGCTACACGCCCGGCACCGACCCGACCGCCTGTCTGCCCTGGTTCGATGCGGGCAACTACACCATAACCCACAAGCCGCTGCTCGACTGTCTGCTGATCCAGGGCGGACCGCGCGCGCGCTGTTTTTTCGGTGAGGCGCCGCAGCGCGCGCCGACGCTGACCAAGCTGCCGCTGATCCGCTGGAGTGTTCATGACGCCTGGGTCAACTCCACCCATTCGATCCTGCCACGCACGCAGAACCGGTTCTTCGCCACGGGGCCGGGCGAGCGGATTTCGGGCGCGCTGTTGCACACCAAGTTCCTGCCCACTGTGGTGGAGAAATCGCGCATCGAGAAGGCGCGCGCCGAGCATTTCGGCAATGCCCCCGTTTTCGACGCCTATTATGACGCCGTCGCGCAGGCCCCCGACCTGTGGTGCCCGCACTCGACCCGCCTGACGGGCTGGGAACAACTCGAGGAGCTGGGCCTGATCTCGCGCGGCGGCTGGGCCTGAGCGCGCTGATCTGGTGTCGGGCCGGACGGGCAGTGAGGGTGGTGGGCGACCCAGGAATCGAACCTGGCATGGGTCTCCCCGGCGGAGTTACAGTCCGCTGCCGCACCTTGCAGCTCGTCGCCCTCGACCGCCCGCTTAGCCCAGTGCCCTGCGGGCGT
>PXES01000060.1 GCA_003564655.1 Paracoccaceae bacterium | reverse complement strand
CAGCCGGTGGACCTGCCGCAGGATTAATCGGGCGCTTTCCAGTTCACGATCAGATGCCAGGCCAGGTAGCCGCCGATGGCCGCGAAGAGATACGCCCAGATCCGGTTGTCGGTGCCCCATTCCAGCCCGGCCCAGGCGAAGCAGGCGCCGACCAGCGCGTAGCGCCGCCAGGCCGGGCGGAAGAACGGATGCGCCGGGTCCAGCAGCCGCATCGACGCCTCAGCCCTGCACGACGCGCTGGCGCTGCACGCCGAGGCCCGCGATGCCCAGTTCCATCCGGTCGCCCGCCCGCAGATAGACCGGCGCGGGCTTTTGCCCCATGCCCACCCCCGGCGGCGTGCCGGTCGAGATCACGTCCCCCGGCTGCAGCGACATGAACTGCGACAGGTAAGCCACGACATGCGCGACCGAATAGACCATCGTGGTGGTGCTGCCATCCTGCATCCGCTTGCCGTTCACGTCGAGATACATCGCCAGCGCCTGCGGGTCGGGCACCTCGTCTCGCGTCACGAGCCAGGGGCCTATGGGGCCGAAGGTGTCGGCGGATTTGCCCTTGGTCCACTGCCCGGCGCGGCGGATCTGGAAATCACGCTCGGAGATGTCGTTGATCACGCAATACCCCGCGATGTGGTCCAGCGCCTCGGCCTCGGTGATGTATTTCGCGGGCTTGCCGATCACCACGCCGAGTTCAACCTCCCAGTCGGTCGCGGTCGAGCCGCGCGGGATCTCGATCTCGTCATCGGGGCCGCAGATGGCGCTGGTGGCCTTGGCGAACACGACCGGCTCGGGCGGCACCTCTGCCCCGGTCTCGGCGGCGTGGTCGGAATAGTTCAGCCCGATGCACAGGAACTTGCCGACATGGCCGACACAAGCGCCGATGCGCTCGGGGCTCACCGCGGGCAGGCTCGCAGGGTCGAGCGCACGCAGCCGCGCGAGGCTCTCATCCGACAGCGCCGCCCCGGCGATATCGGGGACATGCGCCGACAGGTCGCGGATCGTGCCGGTGTCATCCAGCAGGCCGGGTTTCTCGGCGCCCTTCGGGCCGTAGCGCAGCAGTTTCATGCGTGTCTCCTCGCGGTTGCGGCCACACGCCGGGTCCTGCGGGGCAGTTCGGGGTGCAGCGGTCGCCGCGACTTAAGCGGGGCCGGTGGGCGGGGTCAAGCCGCGCGCCCCTGCCGTCCCGACGCGTTTGTGATACCGCACGGGTTTTGACCTCCACCGCCCGAGCGCGTATAACGCACTTGTCTCAGTTGCAGGGTTCCGCGTCGTGCGCTTCATTCTGTCCTTCTTTGGCGGGCTGTTCAGCTTTGCCGTCACAGGTGTTTTCTTCGGCGCCATCGCCGCGGGCGGCGTGTTCTGGTTCTACAGCCAGGACCTGCCCAGCCACGAGCAGCTTGCCAGCTACGCACCCCCGACCATCAGCCGCGTCTATTCCGCCGAAGGCCGGTTGATCGACGAATTCGCGACCGAGCGGCGGCTGTTCACCCCGATCGAGGATATCCCCGAGCAGGTCAAGAACGCCTTCATCGCCGCCGAGGACCGGAATTTCTATGTCCATACCGGCTTTGACGCGCGCGCCATCGCCGTGGCCGCCTATGAGGCCGTGGCCTCGCGCGGCGAGAATATCCGCGGGGCCTCGACCATCACGCAACAGGTGATGAAGAACTTCCTGCTGTCGGGCGACCGCACGGGCGAGCGCAAGATCAAGGAGCTGATCCTCGCCAGCCGGGTCGAGCAGACACTCACCAAGGACCAGATCCTGGAACTCTACCTCAACGAGATCTTCCTGGGCCAGAACGCCTATGGCGTGACTGCCGCTGCGCAGACCTATTTCAACAAGACACTGGACGAGCTGGATCTGCACGAGCTGGCCTATCTGGCCGCCCTGCCGCAGGCCCCCTCGACCTTTCACCCGGTGCGCAACAAGGGCCGCGCAGTGGCGCGGCGCAACTATGTGCTGGGCGAGATGCTCCGCAACGGCTTCATCACCCGCGCCGAACACGACGCCGCCCGCGCCGAGCCGCTGCGCACCGTGCAATCGGGCGACCTTCCCAGCCCGCGCGTCAACCTGCCGCCGCGCGACTATTTCACCGACGAGGTGCGCCGCCAGCTGTCCGGCAGCTTCGGCGAGGACGAGTTCTTCTCCGGCGGTCTGACCATCCGTGCCACCATCGACCCCGAGATGCAGGTCCACGCCGCCCATGCCTTGCAGCGCGCGCTGGAGTCCTATGACCGGGGCCTCGGGCAGTTGCGCACGGCAGGCGAGACCATCGACCCCGCGCTTCTGGAGGACGAGGACGCCTGGCGCAGCGCACTGGCCCGGATGGAGCTGGCGCGCGATGTGACGCTGGGCAATCGCTGGTATCCGGCGGTGGTGCTCGAGGTCGGCCCCGATCAGGCGCGGCTGGGGGTCGAGGGTGTCGAGGACGACTACCACGCGCCCCATGTCGTCGACCGGCCCGACATCTCCTGGGCGCGAGGCTCGTTGTCGGACAATCTGGATGTGGGCGATGTGGTCTATGTGCGCCGCGTCACCTCGGACAGCGATGGCAGCCATGTGCGCTGGTCGCTGCGCCAGATCCCCGAGGTGCAGGGCGGGTTCATGGCGATGGACGTGAACACCGGGCGCGTGATCGCGATGCAGGGCGGGTTCTCCTACCAGGCCTCGGTCTTCAACCGCGCCACCCAGGCGCAGCGCCAGCCGGGCTCGGCCTACAAGCCCTTCATCTATGCCGCAGCACTCGATTCGGGCTTCACCCCGGCCACTATCGTGGTCGATGCGCCGATCGAGGTGAACACCCCGCAGGGTATCTGGCGGCCGACCAACGCCTCGAACCGGTTCTACGGCCCCACCCCGGTGCGCCGCGGGATCGAGCTGTCGCGCAACCTGATGACGGTGCGGCTGGCGCAGGAAATCGGCATGGATGTGGTCGGTGGCTATTCCGAACGCTTCGGGGTCTATGACCGCCCGCAACAGAACCTCGCCGCCGCGCTGGGCAGCCAGGAAACCACGCTGTTCCGCATGGTCGCGGCCTATGCGATGTTCGCCAATGGCGGCGAGCGGGTGGAACCCACGCTGGTCGACCGCGTGCAGGACCGCTGGGGCGAGACGATCTATCGCCACGACCAGCGCAACTGCGTGGATTGCGACGAGCGAGCGCTGGCCGAGGGCCGCCGCCCCTGGATCACGCACAGCCGCGCGCGCGTGATGGACGAGGTGACGGCCTATCAGCTCACCTCGATGATGCAGGGCGTGGTCGAGCGCGGGACAGCCGCGCGCACGGTCAACCTGCCAGTGCCCACGGCGGGCAAGACCGGCACCACCAATGAGGGCCGCGACGCCTGGTTCGTGGGCTATACCAGCAATATCGTGGCGGGCTGCTATATCGGCTATGACCAGCCCCGCCCGCTGGGGCGCGGCGCCGGCGGCGGCGCGATATGCGGGCCAGTGTTCAACGAGTTCATGCAAGAGGCGGTCGAGAAATACGGCGGCGGGCGCTTCCGCGTGCCCGAGGGCGGCTATTTCCTGAATATCGACCGCGAAACCGGCGCGCGCCTGCCCGACGGGGCGACCGGCTCGAATGTCGTGGCCGAATTCTTCCGCGAGGGCGTGGAGCCGATCTTCGGGCTGGCCGCTGTGATCGATGGCGGCTTCGCGCTGGGCGGCGATCTGCCGCTGCACACCCCGGGCGAGAGCTACGAGGCATTGCAGCGCGAGGATGCCGGGCGCGGCTCGACCTCCTCCTCCTCCAGCGGGCCTGCGAGCCTCGGCACGGTCTCGACCGGCGGGCTCTATTAGAAATAGGGAGGGGCACGCCGCCCCGCCCCCGTTTTCTTGCCGGAAATACTCAACCCTGTGCCCGCGCGCCCCGGCTTGCCCCTTGTGGCTTGCCCCCACTGCTTGCTCTGGCCCCACCCGCGCGCTAGACACACATCCAAAGCAAGGACAGGGAAAGCCAGATGCGCTCGGAGACGCAGAACACCATCGAGGCGATCCGCAAGTCGCTGGCGCTTCTGGGCCAGCGCATGGATATCGAGACCGCGCCGCACCGGCTCGAGGAATTCGACGCGATGTCCGAAAACCCCGATCTGTGGAACGACCCGGCGCGCGCGCAGGCGCTGATGCGCGACCGGCGGCTGCTGGCGGACGCGCTCGAGACCTATCGCGCCATCGCGCAGGAGCTCGAGGACCAGACCGGGCTGATCGAATTGGGTGAGGCCGAGGGCGACGCCGAGGTGGTGGCCGAGGCCGAGGCGGAACTCGCCGCCCTCGCAAAGCGCGCCGCCGAGAAGGAACTCGAGGCGCTCCTCGATGGCGAGGCGGACAGCAATGACACGTTCCTCGAGATCAATGCGGGCGCGGGCGGCACGGAAAGCTGTGACTGGGCGGCGATGCTGGCGCGGATGTATGTCCGCTGGGCCGAAAAGCGCGGCTACACGGTCGAGATGATGAGCGAAAGCCCGGGCGAGGAAGCGGGCATCCGCTCGGTCGCCTACAAGATCAGCGGGCACAATGCCTATGGCTGGCTGAAATCGGAGTCGGGCGTGCACCGGCTGGTGCGCATCTCGCCTTACGACTCATCGGCCCGGCGGCATACCTCGTTCAGTTCGGTCTGGGTCTATCCGGTGGTGGACGACAATATCGAGATCGCGGTGAACCCCTCGGATATCCGCATCGACACCTTCCGCTCCTCGGGTGCGGGGGGGCAGCATGTCAACACCACCGACTCGGCCGTGCGGATCACCCATATCCCGACCGGGATCGTCACCACCTCGAGCCAGAAATCCCAGCACCAGAACCGCGAGATCGCGATGAACGCGCT
>PXES01000316.1 GCA_003564655.1 Paracoccaceae bacterium | reverse complement strand
CGCAGCAGATTGCGGATGAACAAGCCGTGCCAGGCAAGTTCGGTCACGATGCGCACATCGACCCGGTGCGCCGGGTCGGCACCGCCATAAAGGTCCTGCACGAACACCTCGCGCCCGGCGAGATGCGCCCGCATGTCGGCCTCGAGCCGATCGAAGGCGTCGGGCGTGATCGGGGCGTTGTTGTCCCACCAGATCTCGGACTCGACGTCCGGGCGGCGCACGACGAACTTGTCGCGCGGCGAGCGTCCGGTATGGCTGCCGGTGGACACCAGAAGCGCGCCGCCCCGGCCCAGACGCCCCTCACCGCGCTGGACCGCGGCCTCGACCAGTGCAGGCTCGCGCAGGTTGTAATACGCGCGCGCAACACCGGTGATGCCTTGATGTTCCAGCAATCGCTGCGGGTTCACTTGCGGTGATGCCATTCTGCGCGCTCCATTTGGGCCTGCCGGGACGGACTAGGTCGCGGCCGTGTCAACTCCGGTCTCGGGCCGTCCACGGACGGACCTACGCGGCTTTCGCGCCGCTCAGACCGGCTATAGCACCCGGATCACGAGGAAGCCTAGGAGGGAATCCGGTCGTTAGCGCAATCAGCCGGACGTTAGCGCAATATCAAGACATGCGTGACATCAATGTGTTGCCGTTGCGCACTGGCGCGGTGCGAATCAACGGTGTCTGGCGGGCTCGGGGTGGTATTTTTGTTGCGTCTCGCACGGGAATGTTCGTACTGTGGCGATAATAAGGCGCAAACGCCATGATCGAGCAGTTGAAAAAGGGCAGGCAATGTCAAAAATCGCATTGGTCGATGACGACCGCAATATTCTGACATCCGTCTCCATCTGCCTGGAGGCGGAAGGGTTTGAGGTCGAAACCTATAATGACGGGCAGTCGGCGCTGGACGCGTTCAATCGGCGGATGCCCGACATGGCCGTGCTCGACATGAAGATGCCGCGCATGGACGGGATGGAGCTTCTGCAACGTCTGCGTCAGAAATCCAAGATGCCCGTCATCTTCCTGACCTCCAAGGATGACGAGATCGATGAGGTGCTGGGCCTGCGCATGGGGGCGGACGATTACGTCAAGAAACCCTTCTCGCAGCGCCTGCTGGTCGAACGTATCCGCGCGCTCTTGCGCCGCAAGCAGGCTGGCGAACTCGAGGCTGAAGGCGCGGAAGAGGCCAAGATCCTCGTGCGTGGCAATCTCGAGATGGACCCGCTGCGCCACCAGGTGAAATGGAAGGGCGAGGATGTCACGCTGACCGTGACCGAGTTCCTGCTGTTGCAGGCCCTCGCGCAGCGCCCCGGGGTGGTCAAGTCGCGCGACCAGTTGATGGACGTGGCCTATGAGGATCAGGTCTATGTCGATGACCGGACCATCGACAGCCACATCAAGCGCCTGCGCAAGAAGATGCGCAGCGTGGATCCTGAATTCTCGTCCATAGAAACGCTCTATGGTATCGGCTACAAGTATAACGAGGCCTGAAGCGACAAGAACGGGGGAGAACCCCCAGAGTGAGCAGGTGACGCAGTGCGGACGGAGGCTGTAGGGTCGCGGACCGATATCGTCCTCGGGGATGATTGGGTCGGACCGGGCGATGCTGTCGAGATGGAAGTGCGCGACAGCCGCGCGCGCCGCGGCCTGCTGAGCATTTCGACCTCGCCGCTGGCGCGCAAGATCGCCCTGTTCAACCTTGTTGCGCTGGTGATCCTGATCGCCGGGATCCTTTTCACAAACCCGTTCCGCGACTCGCTGCTGCGCCAGCAGGAAGAGATGCTGGGCACCTCGGTCCAGGTGATCGCCGACATCGTCTCTTCCTCTGGCGATATCGAGGCCACGCGAACAGCGCTGGCGCGCGACCTGTCGCTCGACAGGCGCTTCGAGATGATCTTCATCGGCCCGGACGGTCGCTTTCTGGGGCAGTTGCGCGGCAGCGCCGAGCCCGATCTGGCTGATATCCCCGACCGCGCGACCTTCATCAGCGATACGCTGGCGCACATCTGGTCGGGCATGTCCGCTCTGACCGGGATGCAGGTGGCGACCGATCCGGATGCAGAGTTTGCGCGCGTCGCCCAAGCGATGTTCGAGAGCAACCAGCGCGGCGACACCGCCCGGCACACGCATCGGGACATGCGCGATGGCATGTGGCTCGCCGCCAGCGCGCCGGTGCTGCATGACGGAGAGTTCGCGGGCGCCGTCTTCCTGCGCCGCGACGCCGAGGATACCGCGCGGCTGATGCGCCACGATCACGAACAGGTGCTGCAGTTTTTCCTGATCGCGGTGCTTGTCTCGATCGGGCTGAGCTTCGTTCTCGCCTCGACCATCGCCAACCCGCTGGCCGATCTGGCAATGGCGGCAGAACTTGGCAAACGCCGCGACGCGCGCAAACAGGCCCCCGGCGCGCGCGTCCGCATCCCCGACCTGTCGGGCCGCCCGGACGAGATCGGTGATCTGTCGCGCGCGATGCGCGGCATCGTCAACGCGCTCTACGACCGGGTCGAGGCCAATGAACAATTCGCCGCCGATGTCGCGCACGAGATCAAGAACCCGCTCGCCTCGCTGCGCTCGGCCGTGGGGACACTGCGCATGGCCAAGCGCGAGGACCAGATCCAGCGCCTGCTGGACGTTATCGAGCATGATGTGCGCCGCCTCGACCGGCTGGTGTCGGACACGTCGAACGCCTCGCGCCTCGACGCCGAGCTGGTCAAGGAAGAGCAGGAAGAATTCGATCTCGTGAAGCTGCTCGACAATCTATGCGAACATCTCGCGACCGAGGCGCGCAAGAAGGGCGTCGAGTTCATCAAGGCCCTGCCCGACGAGCCGGTCATGGTGACCGGGCTCGAAGGGCGGCTGGCGCAGGTCTTCGTCAACCTGATCACCAATGCGATTTCGTTCTGCGAGGATGGCGACGCCGTGCGCGTCTGGGCGCGCTGTCGCCAGGATCGCGCGCTGATCGTGGTCGAGGATACGGGGCCGGGCATTCCCGACAATGCGCTCAAGAAAGTCTTCAAGCGCTTCTACTCGGAGCGCCCGGCACAGCAATTCGGGGATCACTCCGGCCTCGGCCTCGCAATCTCGAAACAGATCATCGAGTCGCATCAGGGCGTCATCTGGGCCGAGAACATCCGCCCCAACGACGCCGAACCCGACAGCCCGCCACTCGGCGCCCGCTTCGTGGTGGGCCTGCCCCTGTGAGCGCGGCGCCGGGGCCCGGGCTGGTCCATGCCAGCGCGGTCGCCTTCGAAACCGAGAGCGGCCCGTCCGGCGTTCTGATCACCGGGCAGCCCGGTTCGGGCAAGTCGGAACTCGCGCTTGAACTGATGGGCCTGGGCGCCTTCCTGGTCGCTGACGACCAGACCCGGCTGCAGCGTGTTGGCGACACCCTGCGGATGGGCTGCCCCGACACCATCCGTGGCCTGATCGAGATGCGCGGCATCGGGCTGATCACCGCCACTGCGCTCGACACCGCCCCCTTGCGCCTTGTCATCGACCTCGACACGCCCGAGACCGAACGCATCCCGCCGCCCCGCTTCCGTGCGTATGGCGGTATCGAGATACGCCTGTTTCGCAAATGCGCGAGCAGGGCTTTCGCCGCCGCGATCCGGCAATACCTTCTGCAGGGTCAACCGCCCGAAGTGAGAGGTCCCGCCGTGTGAGCAAGCCCGATACCCCCCAGCCCGCGCCAGCCCGCCTGTTGCTGCTGACCGGCCCCTCGGGGGCGGGGCGCAGCACGGCGCTGCGCGCGCTCGAGGATGCGGGGTTCGAGGCGATCGACAACCTGCCCATATCGCTCGTGCCGCGCCTGATCTCCGACCCGCTCGACCGGCCCCTCGCGCTGGTTCTCGACCCGCGCAACCGCGACTTCTCGGTCGATGCGCTGCTTGCGCTGGTGCGCGACCTTGCGGCCATGCCGCGGCTCGCATTCGACCTTGTCTATCTCGATTGCCCGGTCGCGACCCTGATCCGGCGGTATTCCGAAACCCGCCGCCGCCATCCGCTCAGCCCCGAGGGCACGGCGAGAGACGGAATCGAGACCGAGGCGCGGCTGCTGCACCCCGTCCGGCTGCGCGCGGATGTCCTGATCGACACGGATGGCATGAGCCCGCACGACCTGCGCGCCCGAATCTGCGAGGTTTTCGCCCCGGGCGCGCCGGGCAGACTTCAGGTGCAGGTCGAGTCCTTCTCCTACCGGCGGGGCATCCCTGCCGGGGTGGATCTGGTCTTCGACTGCCGCTTCCTCGCAAACCCCCACTGGCAGCCCGACCTGCGCGCGCTCGACGGGCGGGACGCGGCTGTGGCCGACCACGTGACCGCCGACCCGCGCTTCGACGGGTTTTTCGCCCGCGTGCAGGCTCTCGTTGACTTTCTTCTGCCAGAATACACGGCAGAGGCGAAAAGCCAGCTCATCATCGGCTTCGGCTGCACCGGCGGGCAACACCGGTCGGTGGCAGCGGCGGAAAAACTGGCGAATACGCTTGCGCAGGCAGGGTGGCAGGTGTCTAGTCGGCACAGGGAACTGGAACGGATGGCTGCGCAGGCGGCATGGACGGCAAAGGCACAGGGCGGTTCGTGATCGGGATCGTGATCGTGGCACATGGTGGGCTGGCGCGTGAGTATCTCGCCGCCATCGAACACGTGATCGGCAAGCAGGCCGGCATAGCCGCGATCTCCATCGAATACGACCACGACCGCGCCGCCAAACAGGCCGAGATTGCCGCCGCCGCCAACTGCGTGGATACTGGCGCGGGTGTGGTGGTGGTGACGGACATGTTCGGCGGCTCGCCCTCCAACCTGTCGCTGCCCGCCTGCGCGGGGCCGGACCGGCGCATCCTCTACGGGGCCAACCTGCCGATGCTGATCAAGCTGGCGAAATCGCGCGATCT
>PXES01000299.1 GCA_003564655.1 Paracoccaceae bacterium | reverse complement strand
GTCATCCTGTCCCCGTTCGGTCCGTGTCACGGCAGCGTGACACTCAATTAGTCCCGACCGGGTCCGCCGACCAGTCTCAGCCGACCTGATCGAGCCAGTCGCCATACCCCTCGGCCTCCATCTCCTCGACCGGGATGAAGCGCAGCGCGGCCGAGTTGATGCAGTAGCGCAGGCCGCCCCGGTCGCGCGGGCCGTCGGGGAAGACATGGCCCAGATGGCTGTCGGCGTGGCGCGAACGGACCTCGACCCGCGACATGCCAAGCGACTGGTCGGTTTTCTCGACAATGTGATCTCTCACCAGCGGGCGGGTGAAGCTGGGCCATCCGCAGCCCGACTCGTATTTGTCGCTTGACGCAAAAAGCGGCTCGCCCGAGACGATATCGACATAGATGCCCGTGCGCTTGTTGTCGTTGTATTCCCCGGACCAGGGCCGCTCGGTGCCGTTTTCCTGCGTGACGTGGAATTGCTCGGGGGTCAGGGCCTCGATCATCTCGGGGCGGCGTTCGTAGCGGGGCATGGCGGACTCCTGTCGTGATGGCTGCGCGAAAACATAGACCCATGGCGGTCCGGTTTCCAACCGCCGGACAGCCCGGTTCGGGCTGGCGTTTCGTGGCCCGTTGGTGCATACAGGGGCGCACTAGCGCCAAGCGAGGGCCCGCCGATGAAATTCCTGTTGCGCCTGCTGACCTGGTGGAACGGCTCGACCCTGAACACTGCCTTTCATACCTGGCGCCACGGCGTGCGGGTGGGCGAGGATGAGCAGGGCAATGTCTTCTACCGCTCGCGCGACGGCAAGCGGCGCTGGGTGATCTATAACGGCGAGTCCGAGGCCAGCCGCATTGCACCCGACTGGCATGGCTGGCTGCACCACACCTGGGACGAGCCCCCGACCGAGCGCCCGCTGGCACAAAAGCCATGGGAAAACCCACATCAGGAAAACCTGACAGGCACCCCCTTGGCCTATGCGCCGCGCGGCTCGATCCGCCGCCCCAAGCCCGAACCGCGCAAGGATTACGAAGCCTGGAGCCCGGAATGAACCGTTTTCACCTGATGCGCATCCTGCGCAGGCTGATCAACGACTTCCTGTATCGGCAGCGCACCAAGGGACGCAATGATCGCAACCGCCGCTGAGCGCGCCCGCGCCATCGCCGCCGTCCTGCTGCTGACGCTCCCGCCATTTGGCGCGGGCGCGCAGGAGATCGAGGTGCCGCAGGCCAGCGACCGGATCGGCTCGGCCTCCGGCGCGACGCTGCGCGGGCTCGACAAGGTGGCGGGCACGACGCAGGATCTGTCGCTGTCGAGCGGCGATTCGCGCCAGATCGGGCATCTGATCGTCATGCTCGAGGAATGCCGCTACCCGGTCGAGAATCCGGCGGGCGAGGCCTATGCCTGGATCGACGTGTTCGACACCCGCGCCGATGACATGATCTTCTCGGGCTGGATGATCGCATCCTCGCCGGCGCTGAACGCACTCGACCACGCCCGCTACGATGTCTGGGTGTTGAACTGCACCACCTCATAGGCCGCGGGCAGCGGGCGGCGCAGAATGTCGGCATCCACGCCCAGCGCCTGACGCAGCCGCGCGTGATAGGTGGCGCGCGGGATCGCGACCCCGCCCAGCGAGGCCAGGTGATCGGTCAGATACTGCGTGTCGAACAGCACGAAGCCACAGGCATCGAGATGCGCGACCAGCCAGGCCAACGCCAATTTCGAGCCGTCGCGGCGGTTCGAGAACATGCTCTCGCCGCAGAACACCCCGCCAATGGCCAGCCCGTAGACCCCGCCCGCCAGCGCATCGCCCTCCCACACCTCGAGCGAATGGGCGTGGCCTTGCGCGTTGAGTTCCATGAACAGCCGCACGATTTCGGCGTTGATCCAAGTCTCGCGCCGCCTCGCGCAGCCCGCCATGACACCACTGAAATCGGCATTCAGCGTGGCGCGCAGCCCCGGCGCGCGAAAGCGGCGGCGCAGGCTGCGCGACAGGTGAAACCCGCGCAGCGGCAGGATACCGCGATCTTCGGGGTCGAACCAGTAAAGGCGCGGATCGTCGCGCTGCGCGGCCATCGGGAACACGCCCATGCGATAGGCCTGCAACACCACCTCGGGGGTCAGCGCCGCGGACATGCGCACCTCAGAACGCGTCGGGGCGGGCCTCGCGCGCCATGTGGTCGAGCACCGCATTGACGAAACCCGGCTCGCGCCCCTCGGGGAAGAAGGCATGCGCAATCTCGACGAATTGCGACACGATCACCCGCGGCGGGGACTGCGTGCCGACCATCTCGGCCCCGGCGGCGCGGAACAGGGCGCGCAGCGTCGGGTCGATCCGCTCGATGGGCCATTTCGCGACCAGCGCCCGGTCGGTCATCTGGTCGATCTTCGCCTGCCGCTCTACCGCTGTCTCGATCAGGCGGCGGAAATGGGTGCGATCGGCCTCGGCCCAGTGCTCGGTCTCGGTCTCGGCGCCGATGCGGTGGGCCTCGAACTCGGTCAGGATGGTTCCGATCGGCACGTCCGAGGCCTCCATCTGGAACAGCGCCTGCACCGCGTAGAACCGCGAGGCCCCGCGCAGCACGCGCTTTTCCTCCAGCCCGGGCCGGTTGCGGCGGGTCTTGCTCATGCCTGCGATCCGCTGGCGATCTGGAACTCGTCGGCGCCGGGCTTGAAGCCCACGGGCCGCTTCACCCCGCCCCAGTGCCGCGCCAGCGCAATCAGATGCAGCGCCGCCGCCGCCGCGCCGCCGCCCTTGTTCTGCCCGTCCACCTCGGCGCGGATTTCGGCCTGGGCGCGGGTCTCGACGGTGAGGATGCCATTGCCGATGCACGCCCCCTGCAACCCCAGCAGCGTCAGCGCGCGCGAACTGTCATTGCACACGGTCTCGTAATGCGTCGTCTCGCCCCGGATCACGCAGCCAAGGGCCACGAACCCGTCGAAATTCGCCAGCCGGTGGGCCTGCCCGATGGCCGTCGGCACCTCGAGCGCGCCGGGCACCTCGATCAGCTCATGCGTGCCGCCGACCGCTTCGATCGTGGCGCGGGCGCCAGCCACCAGCATGTCGGAGATGTCCTTGTAATACGGCGCGACGACGATCAATAGCCGGGGCGATTGTTCGAATTCGGGCAGCGGAAGCGTGTAATGCGTCTCTGTTCCAGCCATCTCAGCGCCCTTTGCTTGCAGGGATCGGGCGCGTGCCGGTGATCGACAGCCCGTAGCCATCCAGCCCCCCCACCTTGGGCGTGGCCGAATTCGTCAGAAGGATCAACTCGTGCAGCCCCAGCGACGACAGGATCTGCGCACCCAGCCCGTATTGCCGCAGCGTCTGGGGCGCGGCCTCGGACAGCGCCATCTTCATATGCGTGTCGCGCAGCAGCACCAACACACCACGCCCCTCGGCACCGATCAGCCGCATCGCATCGCCGAATTCGCCTGCACGCTCTGCCCCGGCCACGCCCACCATGTCCAGCAACGGGTCAAAGGCGTGCATCCGCACCATCACCGGCTCGGGGCCGCTGATATCGCCCTTGATCAGCACCACATGCTCGGCCCCCTGCGTGGTGTCGGAATAGACCCGCATCACCCAGTCGCCCCCGAACTCCGAGGTGATCGTCTGCTCGGACATCACTCGCACAAGGTTGTCATGCCGCCGACGATAGGCGATCAGGTCAGAGATCGTGCCGATCTTCAGCCCGTGGCGCTGGGCGAAAGCCACCAGATCGGGCAGCCGGGCCATGCTGCCATCCTCGTTCATGATCTCGCAGATCACGCCCGCGGCGTTCAGCCCCGCCAGCCGCGCGATATCGACCGCCGCCTCGGTATGGCCCGCGCGCACCAGAACGCCCCCATCGCGCGCCCGCAGCGGAAACACATGACCGGGCGAGGCGATATCGGCAGCCCCCTTGGCCGGGTCGATGGCCACCGCCACGGTGCGCGCCCGGTCATGCGCCGAGATGCCGGTCGAGACACCCTCGCGCGCCTCGATCGAGACGGTAAAGGCGGTCTCGTGCCGCGACGAGTTCGAAGACGCCATCAGCGGCAGGCCGAGCTGGTCGATCCGTTCGCCCGAAAGGCTCAGGCAGATCAGGCCCTTGCCATGGGTGGCCATGAAGTTGATGACCTCGGGCGTGGCCATCTGGGCGGGGATTACCAGATCGCCCTCATTCTCGCGATCCTCGTGATCGACGAGGATGAACATGCGGCCCTTGCGGGCCTCGTCGAGGATGTCCTCGGTGGTCGAGATGGCGTCGCGCCAGCTCTGCTCGACCTCGCCGGGCTGTTCGTAGTGCATGGGGCGGGCTGTCCTTTATCTGTTGCGCCCGCAGATAGCCCAAAGGCCCCGGCGGGGAAAGGGGGTGTGATGCGCAGCCGATGTGCGCGGGGGGGGTGCTGCGCACGCTGCGTTAGCGCGGTGTTGGGGCGGGTCTGGCAGATTTCCCGCTTGCCCAACCGGATGGACCCCCATGCAGGATGTCAGAAAACTCGCCGAAGCGATCGTTCGCCGCGAAGGCGGCTATGTCAACGACCCCGACGACCCCGGCGGCGCCACCAATTTCGGCGTCACGATCCACACGCTGCGCCGTCTGCGCCCCGACCAGCAGATCGGCGTCGAGGATGTGCGTCGCCTGACCCGCGAAGAGGCGATCGAGATCTATATCGAGCATTACTTCACCCGCCCGCGCATCGCCGAATTGCCGGAGCCGCTCTGGGCGACGGTGTTCGACATGTATGTGAATGCGGGCGCGAATGCAGTGCGCATCCTGCAGCGGCTGTTGGGCGAGATGGGGATCGCGGTCAGTGTCGATGGGGTGATCGGGCCGCAGACGATCGGCGCGGCCCGGCGCGCCTTCGAGATGGCGCCCGCGCATCTGGCCGATGCCTACGGGATCGCGCGACGCGACTATTACTACCGCATCGGCGACCGCCGCCCGGCCAGCCGCAAATTCGCCCGCCGCCGCGACGGAGGAAAGGGCGGCTGGATCACCCGCGCCGAGGAGTTCATCTCGCCGCGCTTTCACCTGACCGACGCGGAGCATCGCGCCCGCGTGGCGGGCTGGTCATGATCCGGTCGGTGTTCGGGTTCCTGTTCGGCGGCGCGCGCGAGGCACGGGCGCTGGGCCGGACCGTGACCTCGGTGGCCGAGGTGTTCCGCCCCAACGCCACGCGGGCGCTGGAGCTGGGCCACGACGCCTACAAGGCCGCCCATGCGAGCCACCTGGCCGAGTTCCAGTATGGCCGCGCGGGCTGGTTCGACAGTTTCGTGAACGGCCTCAACCGCCTGCCGCGCCCGCTGCTGGCGCTGGGCACGCTGGGGCTGTTCGCATACGCGATGGCCGAGCCCGAGGGGTTTGCGCAGCGAATGCAGGCGCTGGGCCATGTGCCCGAGCCGCTGTGGTGGCTCTTGGGTGCCGTGGTGGCGTTCTATTTCGGCGCGCGCGAGGCGCATCACCTGCGCTGCGCCAAGGGGGGGATGCCGGTCGCGCCCCCGGCCCGGCAGACGCAGGACACGCCGTCCGGCCGACGCGACACCGACAATCCGGCGCTGAAGGAATGGCAAGGCAGCTAGAGAATGGCCCGCGCGCCCCGGCACGGGGCGCAAGCGCCCGCGAGCGGGGCATGGGCGGGGGGGTGGGCTCCGCTCGCGGGCGCTCTGCCCGCGCAGTCTCAAGACCCCTGGCGCAGGAAATCCTCTTCCTCGCCGGTCACGTCTATCCCCAGCGCCTCGAGCCCGCTTTCCAGGTTCTCGGCCAGATGCGGCATCCCCATCAGGTAATCCGCCGTGGGCGTCGTCGCCTCGGCCAGCGCAGTGGCCAGGGCATCGGCATAATCCTCCGCCTCGAACGCGCCGCGCCCGACCCAGGCGACCGCTGTCAGGCTGGCCTGCTCATCTTCGTTCAGCCCGTCGATGAAGGCGTGCACCTCCCGGTCGCCGACCCTGCCCTCACGGGCGAGATAGATGATATGAACGACCTTGCGCAGGCTGATATCCAGCATGACCTTCTCCTTTGCGCAACCAGTGTCGCGCAAAGGGGCTGTTCTGGCAAGAAGAACTCACTTGCGCCCGAAAACCCTGTAATAGGCCCAGTCGGGCAGGAAGTTCGCCCCGCGGAACACCAGCGAGAAAAGCCACGGAAACGCCCGCTGAAACCGCGTGCCGCGCATCAATGTCAGCATCTCGTCGGCGGCCTGCGGGGGCTCCATCAGAAACGGCATGGTGAAATCGTTCTTGTCGGTCAGGCGCGTGCGGATGAAGCCCGGATTGGCAAGCTGCACATCCACCCCGCTGCCCCGAAGATCCGCGTGCATGGATTCGGCCAGATGCATCAGCCCCGCCTTGGACGAGGAATAGCCGATCGACCCCGGCAGCCCGCGATAGCCTGACAGCGAGCCCGTCAGCACGATATGCCCGCGCCCGCGCGCCACCATCGCGGGGACCACCTGCCCCAGCACCCGCGCCGCGCCGGTCAGGTTGACGTCGAACATGGCCTCGGCGTGATCGGCGTTCCACTCCTGCGCCGGGAAGGGCCAGTAGACGCCGGCCAGATAGACCAGCCCGTCGATCTCGCCCGCCTCTTTCGCGGCCTTCTCGACCGACGCCCGGTCGGACACGTCGCAGGCCACGACGCGTGCCGGGCCGGGCAGTTCCTCGGCCAGCGCGTCGAGGCTGTCGGTGCCGCGCGCGCTCAGCACCAACGCGCAGCCCGCCTTCGAGAGCTTCAGCGCCAGCGCCCGGCCCAGCCCTTCCGAGGCGCCGACCAGCCAGTAGGTCTTGCCCGAGAGTTTCCTCATGCCTCCACCCGGCGCATCGTCGCGACCAGTTCGGCCACCTTGATGCCGAACTTGCGGAACTGGCTGCGGTTGATGATGGTCTTGTCGTCGACCAGATACATCCAGTCGGTCACCTGCAACGCGTGGCCCCCGGCACTTTCGGGCAGTCGTATCGTGTAGCACAGTTGCACCGCCGAGCCGACCTGCGTGCCCGTGCCCAGGCCCACCAGATCGTCGGCATCGGCCTGGATGCGCCCGTCATTGCCGATGTTCAGCCGCCATTCGCGATCCTGCCGGGTGCCGCTGTCATAGAAGAACTTTTCCGCCAGCACGCCGCGATTGCCGTCCCAGCTGCCCTCCATGTCAGCCGTGAAGCGCGAGGTCACGCGGCCCATGGGGCCATAGATCACCCCCTCGCAGCGGATCGGCCCGCAGAGGTGTTTGCGGATGTCGATGGCTGGCTCGAGCTGCGCATAATCCTCCGGTTTCTGGGCCTGAAAGCCGACGAAACGCTGGCCGATCGGCAGCAATACCAGCACCAGCGCCATGCCGGCGAGAACGGACAGAAAGGGGATCATTATTGGCTCTCCTTCAATGGGGTGAGCGCCAGAAGCGCAATCGCCACGGCCTTGAGGGCCGATGGCAGGGCGGCGTAGAGCAGGATCAGCGTGGTCAGCGCGGTCGGATCATTGTCCGGCCCGGCCTCGAACCCGGACCACTCCAACGCCGGAAAGACCATCACTGCGGCGAGCGCCAGCGTGGCCTTGGTGACAAACGCCCAAAGGCCGAAGCCCTTGGCCGCGTCAGGCGAGATATCGGCCATACGGCGGGCGAAGATCGCGGGCAGCAGCGTCAGATCCGCGCCGATGCCCGCGCCCGAGATGACGCAGATCAGCGCGAACAGGACCAGATCGCCGGGCCCCAGCGTGACCACGAAGGCAAAGCTGAGCGCGGCCATCACCATGCCCGACAGAAGCGCCGTCTTGGCACCATAAGCCTGCGCCAACCGCGCCCAGAGCGGCGCCGACGCCGCTGCAGACAGGAACAGCAGGATCAGCAGCGCGCCTTCCCAGCCCTCGGCCAGCAGCACCGATTCGGCGTAGAACAGGAACAGTGTCGAGGTGATCGCCACAGGCGTCGCGTTCACCAGCGCGATCAGCAGCAGGCGGCGCGCCGTAGGGTCGGCGAAGACCGCCCGCATGGGCAGGCCCGCCGCGCCATCCACAGGCGCACCGAAGCGCGGCCACTCAGCGCGCATCGCCAGGGCCGCGACAGCCGCCACCAGCAAGAAGCCCAGCGCGAAGCCGGTGAAGGGCGCGGGCATCACGGACTCCAGCGCGACCGGGGCTGCCGCCGCAAGGCAGACGCCCAGCAGCGCCCCGGTCTCTCGCCAGCCCGCCAGCCGCACGTGCCCGCCCGCGCCCATCGCGTCGCCCCGCGCAGTGCCAGTGGCATAGAAACAGATCGTCAGGAACGAATAGCACGAGAAGAGCAGCACCAGCGACACGGCGAACCACGCCAGTGGCGCAAACAGCGGCGGGATGGCAAACAGCATCAGCATTGCCGCCGCCATCAGTACCACGGTGACCGCAACCGCCTGTCCCCGCACTGCGCCCAACCGCTCGGCCAGCCAGCCGAGCGCCGGGTCCTGCAAAAAGTCGATCCCGCGCAGCACGAACAGCACTGTCCCGAGCGCCGCCAGCGACACGGCATATTCGCTGACATAGAAGTGCGGCGCATGGATGTAGATGGGCAGCCCCGCCATCGCCAGCAGCCCGCCGAACAGCGAATAGCCCCACAGGCGCGGCGCGGGCGCCGTCTCAGTCAGCGCCACGGTCATTGACTGACCTCCTGCGCTGGGGGCGCGGGACGGCTGCGGAACGCAGCCCCGCGCCACCAAAGCCGCAACGCCTGCCAGTGGATCAGCGCCAGCACCCGGCGCGAGCCCATGCGCCGCACCATCGCCCACAGGATCGCGCGGTTGCGCAGCGGTTTGCGCGGCCCGGCCAGCGTGGCGATCAGCCCCGCGCCGGGCGCCTCATCCTCCTGATGGTAGCTGATGCGGATGGCGAGCTTCTCGGGCGCAATGTCGAAATGGAACACATACTGCCCCGCGACAGGCTGGAAGGGCGAGACGTGGAAGATCTTCTCCGCCGTGATCGCGTCCTGCGGGCCGATGACCGAGGCGTCGGATTTGGCACACAGGTAGGAATGCCGGTCGCCATAGGTGTTGCTGACCTCGGCGATCACTGCGCGCAGCCCGCCCGCAGTATCGTGGCACAGCCAGAAGCTGACGGGGTTGAACAGATGCCCCAGCACGCGCGGCTGGGTCAGCAGCTGTACGCGCCCGGACGTGACCTCGGCCAGGCCATGCGCCTCCAGCACCTCGCGCACCCAGGCCGCCCCCCGCCCCTGCCCCGGCGCGCCGCCATGGTCGCGGTCCCAAAGCGCGGCAAGATTGCGGGCATTGCGCGAGATCAGGCGCGGCAGGTCAAGCGTCGCCTCGGCGTCGAACAGCACATAGTCCACCCCGTAGGTGAAGCGGTTCGCAACAGGCCCGCGCCGCCCGTGAAAGGTCTGCCCGGCGATGTATTCGATCGCACTCATGCGCCCTCGAGTTTCTCGGCGCGCGCATCCATCGCGCGGGCGATGTCGACGGCACTGGCGAACCCGTCCTCGTGAAAGCCATTGCGCATCCATGCCCCGCAGAACCAGGTGCGGTTTGTCCCGTTGAAGCCGCGAATGGCCTCCTGCGCGCGGATGGCGGGCATGTCGTAGACCGGATGCGCCATGGTGTAGGTGTCGTAGATGCACTCCTCGCGCACCGGGTGGTTTGCGTTCAGTGTCACGAAGATCGGGTCATCCTCGGGGATCGGCTGCAGCGAGTTCATCCAGTAGCTGAGCGAGATGCGCGCGCGATCCTCGGGGCCGCGCTCGCGATACACCCAGCTTGACCAGCATTTGCGCCGTCGGGGCATCACCTCGGGGTCGCAATGCAGGATCGCGTCATTCTCCTGATAGGTGATGGCGCCCAGCGCCGCGCGCTCGGCCCTGGTCGGGTCGGCCAGCAGGCGCAGGCTGATGTCGGAATGCGTGGCGAAAATGACTTCGTCAAAGCGGTCTTCCTCGCCACCGGGCAGCTTGATCCACACGCCATCGGGGCCGCGCCGCACCGACTGCACGGGACAGCCGGGCCGCAGATTGACGCCCGCGCGCGCCAGCCACGTCTCGAGCCTGCGGACGTATTCGACCGACCCGCCCTGCACGGTGTACCACTGATGCTGGCCCTCATAGCCCAGCAGCGCGTGATTGCGGAAGAATTCCATCATCGCATGGGCCGGAAAGTCGAGAATGCGCTGCGTCGGCGTTGACCAGATCGCGCCCGAAAACGGCAGGATGTAGCGCTCGCGAAACCATGCGCCGGTCCCCAGCCGGTCGATCAGCGCGCCGATGGTCAGGTCCGGCTCTTCCTGCGCGAGCGCCAGCCCACGGCGATTGAAGCGCATGATGTCGCGGATCATCCGCCAGTGCCGCGGATTGGCGAGATTCGCGCGCGTGGCGAAAATCTGGTCGATACCGGAAAGCGAGTATTCCGACCGCCCCCCGTCGAAAGACGCGCCGAAGGACATGTTCGATTTCGCGACGGGCACGTCGAGCTTGTCGAACAGCGCGGTCAGATGCGGATAATTCGTGTAATTGAACACGATGAAGCCCGTATCCACCGGCTGGTCGCCGCGCTTGCCTGCCATCACCGTGCGCGCATGCCCGCCAAGACGCGGCTCTGCCTCGAACAGGGTGACACGGTGGCGCTGCGACATGAGGTAGGCACTGGCAAGCCCCGAGATGCCCCCGCCGATGATTGCAATCCGTCGGGCCGGGGTCGGGTTTATTTCAAAAGGCATTCAGGGGTCCTTGCTTGTCATGTCAACTTGGCAGATTTACGCCGACCGCACGCTGGCGGATCACTCGCCGCCGCGCCGGGAAGATCCTGCCCGCATTCGGAAAATTCATGTGATCCGACAGCGATCCTGTCGCGTAGAGGTGATATGTTCGACGCATTGCCGCAAACTGACACCGCTCGACACCGCCGGGATTCTGTGGAAACCCTTGGGGTGACAGGACAAGTGAGATGCGGTGTGCAGGGGCAGACGGCAGTGAAGAATGCAGATGGTGGCAAATGGGCTGCCCTCGTCAAGCGCGTGGCCGACCGACAGGATGCCGACGCCTTCTCCGAGGTGTTCGACCATTTCGCCCCAAGGGTAAAGGCTTTTCTGATGAAGTCCGGCGCGGATGCCACGCTGGCCGAGGAATGTGCGCAGGACGTGATGGTAACCGTGTGGCGAAAGGCAGCGCAGTTCGATCCGGCGCGGGCGAGTGTGGCGACCTGGGTCTTCACCATCGCCCGTAACCGGCGCATCGACATGCTGCGCCGGGACCGCCGCCCCGAGCCCGAGGAACTGACCTGGGGCCCCGAGGCCGAGCCCGACCAGCTCGACGCGCTGGTCCTCCAGCAGGAGAGTGCGCGGCTGACCGCTGCGATTGCCGAATTGCCCGACAAGCAGCGCGTGATGATCGAGCGGGCCTATTACGGGGATCTGTCCCATAGCGAAATCGCCGAGGAGACGGGACTTCCCCTCGGCACAATAAAATCCCGGATCCGGCTGGCGCTCGAGAGGCTGCGCCACAACCTGAGTTGAGAAAGACGAGACGATGAAGATAACCCACCACCTGAGCGACAAACTGTTGATGGCCTATTCGGCGGGCACGCTGCCAGAGGCCTTCAATCTGGTCGTCGCGACCCATATTTCGATGTGCGACGAATGCCGCGCGCGCCTTGCCGAGTTCGACGCGGTGGGCGGCGCGCTGATCGAGGCGACCGAGACGACGACCACGATGGGGTCGGACGCGCTGGCCGCGACACTGGCACGCATCAAGGCAGGCGGTCCGACAGAGCGTGCTGTGCCCGCACCGCGCGCTGGCGTGCTGCCGCAGCCGCTGCATGATTACGTGGGCGGCGATGTCGAAAGCGTCGCCTGGCGCAGTGTCGGCGGCGGCGTGAAGCAGGCGATCCTGCGGACATCGGAACACGCCTCGGCGCGGCTGCTGTTCATTCCGGGGGGCGCCGCCGTGCCCGATCACGGGCATCGCGGGACAGAACTGACGCTGGTGCTGCAAGGGGCGTTTGCAGACGAGCATGATCGCTTCGGCCCCGGCGACATCGAAATCGCGAATGAGGATTTGCATCACCAGCCGGTGGCCGAACCGGGCGTGGACTGTATCTGCCTCGCCGCGACCGACGCACCGCTGAAGTTCCGCGCCTTTTTGCCGCGCCTCGCGCAGCCCTTCCTGCAAATCTGAGCAGCACACCCGCTCTCGGATCGGCACGCACCGGCAGGGTCGGTCGCCGGTCGCCTGACGGATGGGCAGGGGGTGCGCGGCGCGGCCAGATTCACGATCAGCGCAAGATCGCGCCCGGCCTGCCTTCACCGTGTCCGTCACCCTGTTGCCAAAGCGCCCTCGGGGCGTGCGGGGCGGGTGGGTGGGCACGGCCCGAGGGCGCTTTTCGCCTGTGCGCACGACCCGCGCCGGAAGAGCCGCTTGACACCGACAGGAACCGGTCGGACGCCACTGTCATCAGTAGCCCAGCGCGCAACCATCCTTGCGCGGGTCCGACGCGCCTTCAAGCACCCCTGACGGGTGAATCCGGATCGCCTGTGCGCCGCCGATGGGCGTCTGTGCGCGCTCGACCGTGTGGCCCAGATCGGCCAGCGCCCGCAAGGTCGCCTCTGGATAGGGGCGCTCGAGCGTAAGCGTGCCGTCCTCGGCATAGGCGCGCGGCGCGTCTATGGCGCTTTGCAACTCCATCCCGTAATCGAGCAGATTGCCGATCAGCCGCGCATGGCCCACCGGCTGATAGGACCCGCCCATCACACCGAACGGCATCACCACCCGCCCCTGATGACGCAGCATCGCGGGGATGATCGTGTGCAGCGGCCGCTTGCCGCCTGCCAGCGCATTGGGATGGCCCGGCGTCAGGGTGAAGCCCGCGCCACGGTTCTGGAACAGCAGGCCGAAGCGCTCGGAGGCGCGACCCGACCCGAAGCTGTGAAAGATCGAGTAGATCAGCGACACCGCCATACCGTCGCGGTCCACCACGGTCAGATAGACCGTGTCGCGATGGACGGCCTCTGTCAGCGCCGCCGGGTCGGGCAGCACACGCGCCGGGTCGATCAGCGCCGCGAGCGCCTGCGCCGTCTGGGGCGCGAGCATATGCGCGAGCCGCGCGGTATGGTCGGGATCGGCGAGAAAGCGGTTGCGCGCGTCATAGGCCAGCTTGGTGGCCTCGGCCTCGAGATGGGCGCGCTCTGGCCCCAGAGGGTCGAGCGCGCCAAGATCGAAATGGCCGAGGATATTGAGCAGCAGGCACGCCGTCGCACCCTGCCCGTTGGGGGCATGCTCGACCAGCTCGTGATCGCGGTAGCGGCTGATCACCGGGTCATCGCTGCGCGCGCGGGTGGCGGCAAGGTCGTCATGGCTGTGACAGCCACCCATCGCCTGTAGTGAAGCGATGAGATCCTCGGCAACTTCGCCCTCGTAGAACCCCGCGCGGCCCTCGCGGGCGATGCGGCGCAGCACCTCGGCCAGACCCGGCGCGGCGAAAACCTCGCCTGCGCGGGGCGCCCGACCGCCGGGCAGGTAGATGCGGCGCGCGGCACCGTGCAAGTGGTCGGCGCGCGCCCAGTCGAACGCCGTGCGCGGGCCGACCGGCACGCCGGCCTGCGCGTGGTGGATCGCGGGGGCGAGGATCTCGGCCAGCGCCATGCGGCCCCAGTCCGCGTTGAGCTGGCAGACGGCATCGACCGCACCCGGCAGGGTGATCGCCTCGACCCCGTGGACGGGAACCGTCGCATGCCCCGCCGCGCGCAGGGCGCCCGCGTCGATCGCGGCGGGCGCACGCCCCGAGCCATTGAGCGCCACGACCTCGTCACGGCCCGCAGGCTTGAGCAGCACGAAGCAGTCGCCCCCCAGCCCGGTCATGTGCGGCTCGCAGATATTGAGCACCATGGCCGCCCCGATGGCCGCGTCCGCCGCATTGCCGCCGGCCTGCAACAGATCAATGGCCGTCTTCGCGGCAAGCGGGTGCGAGGTGGCGCACATGCCGTTCGACGCATAGACCGCCGAGCGGCCCGGAAACTGGAAATCGCGCATTGCCGGATCCTCTGTTTTGCGTGCCACCCTATGCGGGCGCGGCGGGGAAGGAAACGGGGAAAGCCCCCCCGCGCGCAGGGCACTTTCCGGGAAGGGGGGGCGTCCCTTGCCCCCATCGAGGGGGCGGCGGGCCGCGTCGGGCCAGGGCCCTCCCGCCCAGTCGCAGGGCGTCGCGCGACGGTCATGCTGGCGGTGTGAGGGCATCGGCGGAGTCCGACCGGCGCGGGATTGCGCTCGGACCGGTGCTCCGGGGGCCGCTGGACGGCAGCGCGCGATGCAGCGGCGTCTCCCGCCAGACGCGAGGCTGACGGCGCGCACGCCCACCGGTTCCTGTGCCCTGGCCGCCACCGACGCCAGCCCGGTTCCGCGACCCGCGATGCGCAGCCTGCCGGTCCCGCCCGCCGCGTGCGCGCGCGCGGCGACCAAGCAATTCCCGAAGCGCCCTCGGGCCGTGCGGGTGGGTGGGCGGGGCACGGTCCGAGGGCGCTTTGGCGCTTCACGCGCAGGCCTTGCTACCCCTCTGTCGGCTGCGGCATTCAGAGGGAAATACACTCAGATAACAGCCCGCCGGTGACGTCATCTGAGCGGCGTCCAACGCATTCGGTCCACAGGCTACGCAATGATGGTAGATGCCAAGCCGCCGCGCCCGGAGAGGTTGCACCGCCTTCGCCCGACCGCAGCCCCGAGGCCGCCATTGGCGTCAATGCTGACATGCGCCAACATCGCGCTTGCCCGGGTGAGCCGGTTGGCGCGCCACCACCACATGCGTGGCGACTTTGCACCGGGCGCGCAGGGCATTCATACGCGACACAGCACCGCGCGCAGGGCGAATGTCTCTGGCCTCGGCCGCCATGCTGCCGGAGTTGCGGCAGCATGGGCAGCCTGCGATGCGCGGCTCAATTCACCGGCACCGACAGCCCCCGTTCACGCGCGAGGGTGCGCATCCGACCTTGCAGTTTCTCGAAGGCGCGCACCTCGATCTGGCGAATGCGCTCGCGGCTGACATCATAGCTCTGCGACAGATCCTCGAGCGTCACGGGCTCATCGGTCAGCCGCCGCTGGGTCAGGATATCGCGCTCGCGATCATTGAGGACATCCATCGCTTGCATGAGCAATTCGCGGCGCTGCTCGAACTCGTCACGCTCGGCATAGTCGCTGGCCTGATCGGCGCCCTCATCCTCGAGCCAGTCCTGCCAGCTCGACGCCCCCTCCTCGCTGCCGACCGTGGCGTTGAGCGACGAGTCGCTGCCCGCCATGCGCCGGTTCATCGCGATCACCTCATCCTCGGACACGTTGAGGTCCTGCGCGATGCGGGCCACGTTCTCGGGGCGCAGGTCGCCATCTTCCAGCGCGCCGATGCGCGACTTGGCCTTGCGCAGGTTGAAGAAGAGCTTCTTCTGCGCCGAGGTGGTGCCGAGTTTCACGAGGCTCCAGGAGCGCAGGATGTATTCCTGGATCGAGGCGCGGATCCACCACATCGCATAGGTCGCCAGCCGGAATCCCTTGTCGGGGTCGAAACGCTTGACCGCCTGCATCAGCCCGACATTGGCCTCGGAGATCACCTCGGCCTGGGGCAGGCCGTAGCCGCGATAGCCCATCGCGATCTTGGCGGCGAGGCGCAGATGGCTGGTGACCAGCTTGTGCGCGGCCTCGGTGTCCTGATGGTCGACCCAGCGCTTGGCCAGCATGAATTCCTCTTCCGGCTCGAGCATCGGGAAGCGGCGGATTTCCTGCATGTAGCGGTTCAGCCCCTGTTCGGGGCTGGGGGCGGGAAGATTGGCGTAACTGCTCATCCGAAAACCTCTTGTCGCGAAACCGGCCCTCGCAGATAGGCGCAGCGCCTGCGCTGTGCAACCCGCGGATTACCGGCAATTCCTTGCTACAAGGTAAATGTTGCGCGCCCCAGATGTTTCAGCCACCCTCACTGCGATGTGCAGCCCGCGTGAGCCGCCCGCAGGGTGGCGAGCAGCGCCGCCATGTCGGCGGGCAGGTCCGAGGCGAACTCCAGCGTTGCGCCGGTGACCGGATGGGTAAAGCCCAGCGTCGCGGCGTGCAGCGCCTGGCGGGGGAAGGCCGCGCAGGCCGCCGCCGCCGGCGCGCCCAGCGCCCGCTCGGAAGCCGCCCGCCGCCCGCCATAGACCGGGTCGCCGACCAGCCCGTGCCCGGCATGGGCAAGATGTACGCGGATCTGATGCGTCCGCCCGGTCTCGAGCCAACACTCCAGCAGCGCCATTGCGGGCGGGGCACCGAACCCCGCTACAACCCGTGCGCGTGTGACGGCGTGGCGCCCGCCCGCCCAAACCACCGCCTGCCGCTGCCGGTCCGTGCGGTGTCGGGCAAGCTGGCTGGTGATCTTGAGGATATTGCCTGCCTCGAAACTCACCCCCCGCAGCCCGCGCAACCGTGGATCGGCCGCATCGGGCACCCCGTGAACCACCGCCTGATACCGGCGCAGCACGTCATGCGCCTCGAACTGCGCGGCGAGGCCGTGATGCGCGCGGTCGGACTTGGCCACGACCAGCAGCCCCGAGGTGTCCTTGTCGATGCGGTGGACGATGCCGGGGCGCTTCTCGCCGCCCACGCCCGAGAGGCTGTTGCCGCAATGGTGCAAGAGCGCGTTCACCAGCGTCCGGTCGGGCGATCCGGGGGCCGGGTGGACCACCATGCCCGCGGGCTTGTCGATAACGATCAGGTCGGCGTCCTCCCACACCACCTGAAGCGGGATCGGCTGGGCGCGGGTCTCGACCTCTGCTGCAGGCGCAAGGCGCAGGGTCAGCACATCGCCCGCGGCCACCCGTGCCCGCGGGCTGTCGAGCACCACGTCCGCGCGCGTGACGGCACCCTCGGCGATCAGCCGCGCGAGGCGCGAGCGCGACAGCGCCGCCCCCTCTGGCACATCGCGGGCAAGCGCCTTATCAAGGCGGTCGGGCGGCTCGGGCCCGATGACGACCTGCAACTCGGTGAAAGGCGCCTCTGCCATGGCCATGCCCCCGGACCCGCTGCCACCCGATCTGCGCTGGCTCAAGCGTCTGGTGATCGTGCTGACTCTCGTGATGATCATCGGGCTGATACTCATCCTCGGCCTGCTTGTCACGCGCCTCGGACTGGCCCCGGCGCCCGTGGCGCTGCCCGAGAGTGTCACCCTGCCCGAAGGCGCGCGGGCCGAAGCGGTGACGCTGGCGCGCGACTGGGTGCTGGTTGTCACCGATGGCGACGAGGTGCTGCTCTACGACCGCGGCACCGGGGCGTTGCGCCACCGGATGGCCCTGCCGGAGCGGTGAGGGGCGCGGAAAGCTGCGTCATCGGCAACCGACCCGCCGACAACGCGACATCGGCATCTGCGCGGCAGGAGCCGCCGCCCCGGGACCCGGCGCTACTGCCCCCTGCCCCGCGCGACATTGGCGAGGGCCGCCAGTCTGGCCAACACCAGGCCGCTGCGGGCCGCCAACGGCCCGATCTGCCTGCGCCTTGGGCGGCATTGTTGCGAAAAGAGGCAGGAATCGAAAATTTTACTAATTGATAAAATTTCTGACCCGTGGTTTCCTGCTCTGGACGAGAGCCCGCAGAGACAAGAGGCCAGCCCATGTCCAACAGTGTTACCACCCCCGGCATTCATCCCGGTCGCCTGACGCCCGATGCCTATGCCGCGCATTTCGACGACCTCTACCCCAATTACGACTCGCACGAGGCGATGGTCGCGGCCGACCGGTGCTATTTCTGCCATGACGCGCCCTGCATCACGGCCTGCCCCACGGAAATCGACATCCCGCTGTTCATCCGCCAGATCCAGGCGGGCCAGCCCGAGGCGGCGGGCAAGACGATCATGGATCAGAACATCTTCGGCGGCAGTTGCGCCCGCGTCTGCCCGACCGAGACGCTGTGCGAGGGCGCCTGCGTGCGCGAGATGGCCGAGGGCAAACCCGTCGAGATCGGCCGCCTGCAGCGCTATGCGACCGACAGTCTGATGGCGCGGAAGGGCCACCCCTATTCCCGCGCGCCCGATACCGGCAAGCGCGTGGCGGTGGTGGGGGCCGGGCCTGCGGGGCTCGCCTGCGCGCATCGTTTGGCGATGCACGGGCATGCGGTGACGGTCCTTGAGGCGCAGGACAAGCCGGGCGGGCTGAACGAATACGGCATCGCCGCCTACAAGATGGCCGGGGGTTTCGCTGCGCGCGAGGTCGAGTGGCTCTTGGGCATCGGCGGCATCACCATCGAGACGGGCCGCGCGCTGGGCCGCGATATCGGCCTCGACGCGTTGCGCGCCGAGTTCGACGCGGTGTTTCTGGGCACGGGCCTGGGCGATGTGAACAGCCTTGGCATCCCGGGCGAGGATCTGGACGGCGTGCGCGACGCGGTCGATTTCATCGCCGAGTTGCGCCAGACCGATGACCTGTCCCGCCTGCCCATCGGGCGGCATGTGGTGGTGATCGGGGGCGGCATGACGGCGGTCGACGCGGCCGTGCAGTCGAAGCTTCTGGGCGCCGAGCAGGTCTCGATGGTCTATCGACGCGACCGCGCCGCGATGAGCGCATCCGACCACGAGATCGACCATGCCGCGACCGAGGGCGTGACCATCATCACCGGGGCGACACCGGTCGCGATCCACGGCGACGGCGCGGTTGCGGAGGTCGAGTTCACCTATACCGGCGGGGAGGAGAGCTTCCGCCTGAAGGCCGATCAGGTGTTCAAGGCCATCGGGCAGAAGCTGGTGCCCGTGGACGGGCTGGCGCTCGAGGGCCGCAAATTCGCCGGCGTCCCGATGGCGGGCGTCTGGGCCGGGGGCGACTGCACTGGCGGCGGCGAGGACCTGACCGTCACGGCAGTCGCGCAGGGGCGCGATGCGGCCGAAGCGATCCACGCGCATCTGACCAATACCTGAACATGAACAGGGAGAACGGCTATGGCTGACCTGACCTCGAACTTCATCGGCATCAAATCCCCCAATCCCTACTGGCTGGCCTCGGCCCCGCCCACGGACAAGGAATATAATGTCGTGCGCGCCTTCAAGGCGGGTTGGGGCGGCGTCGTGTGGAAGACGCTGGGCGCCGAAGGCCCGCCCGTAGTGAATGTGAATGGCCCACGCTATGGCGCGATCTGGGGCGCGGATCGGCGGCTTCTGGGGATGAACAACATCGAGCTGATCACGGACCGCCCGCTGCAGGTGAACCTGCGCGAGATCAAGCAGGTCAAGCGCGACTGGCCCGACCGGGCGATGGTCGTAAGCCTGATGGTGCCCTGCGACGAGGAGTCCTGGAAGGCGATCCTGAAACATGTCGAGGAGACCGAGGCCGATGGGGTGGAGCTGAATTTCGGCTGTCCGCATGGCATGTCCGAGCGCGGCATGGGCTCGGCCGTGGGGCAGGTGCCGGAATATATCGAGATGGTCACGCGCTGGGTGAAGAAACACTCGCGCATGCCCTGTATCGTCAAGCTCACGCCCAATATCGCCGATATCCGCAAACCCGCCGCAGCGGCGAAGCGGGGTGGCGCGGATGCGGTGAGCCTGATCAACACCATCAACTCGATCACCAGCGTCGATCTGGACAATTTCAGCCCCGAGCCGATGATCGACGGCAAGGGCGCGCACGGGGGCTATTGTGGCCCGGCGGTCAAACCCATCGCGCTGAACATGGTCGC
>PXES01000269.1 GCA_003564655.1 Paracoccaceae bacterium | reverse complement strand
TGCCCAGGGCGAAGCGGAACATGTCGCGCTCTTCTGTGCTGCCCAGGTGGCGGAGATCGACATCGACCCCGATGCGCCAGCCGTCATACACGATCCGGGTCCGGTCTCTGGGGTGACTGCACTGCGCGGCGATTTCGGATTGTGGGGCCTGCGGATCAAGCACATCGGTCATATAATACCCGCCATTCAGGCAGGCAGGGCCAACCAGCAGCATCCTCGCCCCCACTTCTCGCAGCTCTTGCCCCTCGGTTCTGGCAAGCAGGGTATCGCCGTGGAAAAGCGTATTGTCGGCCAGGATGAACTCGCCGATGCGTCGAGCGCTTCCCCGCGCGATCAGGATGGGGCCGTCGGGCTGTTGTGACACTGTGAAATACTGGTCACCGATCAGATAGCCCCCGGTTTCCCGAACATCACGCGCGGGCAGTGCCCCGAGGCGCCCAAGCGACTGCGCGCGCCCCTGCAGGTCGAACACCTGCACCTCGCCGGGTGAATCGCGCGTAAACAACAACTCGGTGCCGATGTCACGACTATCGTAATGGCGGGTCTCGACGGGCTCGGCGATCAACTGGCCAAGCTGTTGCACCTGTCCGTCCCGCAGAATGCGCCGCAGCGCAAGGCCGTCGCGCAGCAACAGGCCGCTGTTGTCCTCGACGCGCTCGACAAGCTGCCCGTCCATTCTGCTGGTTCGGATGCTGCCGTCACAGGCGAGTATCTCGACCGTCGAGCCGACAGACAGGCGCCGCAGACTGCCCTGCCAGACCGCATCATTCATCACGAACCAGTCGCGGCAACCGTGGACAACCCGCCCCTGCGGTGCCTCTGGCAAGGGGAGAAGGGTCTCGAAATGGGCAAAACCCTCATCCCCGACGGAAAAGACGGCCTCGGAAAAGGCCCGCACAGGCGCGCCGAGCCCCTCGGGGCGCACGAGCACCGGTTCGATCTGGAACCAGACATGCGTGGCATCATGGGAAAAGCCATGGTCCAGCGGGGCAAATGTGCTCATGTCTGCGCCGTCGATCACCACGCCGCGAAACCACGCGCGCGCGTGATCGCGGGCGTGTTCGTCGGTCAGGGTGCGAAAACTGTCCAGATCGGCGTCATGCAGGATCCGTTCGCGCGCCCAGTCGGCCCGCAAGCCTTGGCCCAGGGTCAGAATGGCCAGGCCGCCCCTTTGCCCGGTGGTTATCGGACGCCAATAGACGATCCCGTTGTCAATGACATAGCCAGTCTGGCTGCTACGCGTGGGGCCTGTGTCGGCAAAGCGGGGGCTTGAAGATCGATCACGCGTGAAAGAGGTAAAGAACAGCCCGATGATAAGTGCCGTGATCAAAGCGGCGATGCCCAACACCCTAAGAAGCATTTTCCCATCCTGTCATTCGGGCTTTTCCGGTTGCGGGGCGTTGTCATGCTCGGGTCGGGCCTTGCGTCGCTGCCGCGCCGGGATCCGATCATGGCGCCGTTCGACCGCAGTGCAGCGCGCAAAGCCGAAGACACCGAGATCCCGCATGATCTCCCTCCTGCCCGACGCGCCGAATGCCGGATTGCCGGCGCAGTTCAGAGCGGCGCAATGATGCCGCGTTGCACCCGCCCGCCGTTCCGGTGAATTGCCCCGACGATCCCGCGCATGAGACTCGATACCACCGGCAAAACCCTGCAACAAGCTGCAACCCAACCGTCGCAGGCACTGGTCGGGGGCAGGGGCCGCCGCGCGGATCACTGCCCCAACGCCGCGTGCCACCCGCGCGCGCGTTACAGCGGATCGATCAGCCCCGCCCCCTCGGCCCGGTTCGAGTTCACGCGCGGGTCCACGCGGTGGGCCCGGAGTGCCGGGTCGTGGGCAGGGCGCATGAGGGTGGCCGCGCCATGCCCGGCCTCGCCCAGCCACAGCGCCCAGTCCTCGGGGGCGAGGATGACCGGCATCCGGTGGTGGATAGGCGCGAGCGCGTCATTCGCCGCGCAGGTGACGATGGCGCAGGTGACATGGCGTGTCGCCGCGCGCTCCCAGACCTGCCAGACGCCCGCGAAGGCCAGTATCTCGCCCCGGGCAGGGTGGATGTACCAGGGCAGGCGGTTGCCTGCCGCGTCCTCGGTCCACTCGAAGAACCCCGAGGCGGGGATCAGGCAGCGCCGGGACCGCGCGGCCTCGCGGAAGGCGGGTTTGGTTGCGATCGTCTCGGCGCGGGCGTTGATCAGCAGCGGGCCGCCTGTCTCGGTCGCGTACCAGTGCGGCAGGAAGCCCCAGCGCATGGGCGCAAGCAGGCGGGTTCCGCCGTCGCTGGTGATAGTGGCGACGGGTTGCGTCGGGCAGACATTGTAGCGCGGCGTGGGCGGCAGGTCGTTCGCCGGGCGCGCGTCAAAGACCCGCGCCATGGCGTCATCGGGCAGGGTGATGGCGAAGCGGCCGCACATGCGTGGCAGTCTAGCCGATCGCCTCGCGGCGCGGCACCCCTGTCCGGCGCGCCAGCATCAGCCCGGCGATGATGATGCCGAGCGCCAGCACGAAGCGGCCCGGAAGCTCCTCGTTCAGCACCACGACGCCCAGCAGCACCGACCAGACGGGCACATGGTAGTTGACCTGCGACAGGAAGCTCGGCCCCGCGCTGCGGATGATGCCGACCAGCAGCAGCGTGGCAAAGCCGGTGGGCAGCAGCCCGAGATACAGCAGCGCCACCAGCGGGCGGGCATCGGGCATCAGCGGTGGGGGCCCTGAGGTGGCGAGCGCGATCGGCACCATCAGCACGCTGGCCGACCACAGCGCGATCATGCCGAAGGCCAGCGGGTGCACTTCCGGGCAGCGCCGGGTCAGGATCGCGCCCACCGCGTAGCTGAGCGCGGCCAGCAGGCAGCCAAGGCGCGCCAGCGTCTCGAAATCCGAGCCCGTGGCTGCGAGTACGCCCGGCCCGATCAGCACCGCGACGCCGATCAGCCCCATGAGGAAGCCGCCGGTCTTGGCGCGTGTCAGCCTTTCCCCCGTGACCAAGTGGTGGGCAAGGCCGATGACGAAAAGCGGGATGGCGGCCATCGTGATGCCCGCAAAGCCCGAGGTGACATGTTGCTGCGACCAGCCGAGCAGGAAGAACGGGGCGGCGTTCGAGAACACGCCCATGGCCAGCGCGAAGCCCCAGATGCGCGCGTCGCGTGGCAGGGGCACGCGCTTTGCCGCGGCGATGGCGGTGAGGGTCAGCGCCCCGATGGCGATGCGCCCGGCCGCGACCCAGACCGGCGCATAACCTTCCAGCGCAATGGCGATGCCCAGAAAGGATGCGCCCCAGATGAGGCCCAGCGCACAGAGTGCGATCCAGTTGGCGGCAGTGGGCGGGGTGGGCATGGGGCCTCGGGCAATGGAGTGGTGAACGTGTGAACTAACGCGCGGGCGGCGGGGAGTCCAGAGGTGCGGCTCTCGGACGTCGCAGGCGCATGGTCAGTTTCCGAGAAGCGCCCGCGAGCGGAGCCCACCCACCCGCCCATGCCCCGCTCGCGGGCGCTCGCCCCCGTTCCGGGGGCGGGGCCTGGCTGCGATATGTGGTGCGGCGGGCAACTGGCGGGCCGTGTGCAGGGGCGCGACCCGGTGCCTGCGCCGGAGGGGATTGCCAAGGGGGTGGCGGCGCGCGAGGATGATGACAGGAGGGCGGAACGATGCGCTATCAGGACCTGATCCGAACCAAGCGCGATGGCGGCGACATGGCGCGCGACGAGATCGCGGCGCTGGTTGCGGGCATAACCTCGGGCGAGATGAGTGACGCGCAGATCGCCGCCTTTGCCATGGCGGTGCTGTTGCGCGGCATGAGCCTGCCCGAGCGTGTCGCGCTGACCGAGGCGATGCGCGATTCGGGCGAGGTGCTGGCCTGGGGTCGCGGGCCGGTCGTGGACAAGCATTCGACCGGCGGGATCGGCGATCTGGTCTCGCTGGTGCTGGCCCCGGCGCTGGCGGCCTGCGGGGCGCTGGTGCCGATGATCTCGGGGCGCGGGTTGGGGCATACGGGGGGCACGCTCGACAAGCTTGCCGCGATCCCGGGCTATGACGTTGCCCCCGACGCGGCGCGCTTCCGCCGCGTGGTCGAGGAGGTCGGCTGCGCGATCATCGGCCAGACCGGGTCCCTCGCCCCGGCCGACCGGCGCCTTTACGCCGTGCGCGACGAGACCGGGACGGTCGAGTCGCGCGATCTGATCACGGCCTCGATCCTGTCGAAGAAGCTCGCCGCGGGGTTGGATGCGCTGGTGCTGGACGTGAAATGCGGCAATGGCGCCTTCATGGCGACGCGCGAGGATGCCGGGGCGCTGGCGCGCGCGCTCGTCGAGGTGGCGCAGGGGGCGGGCTGCGGTTGCGTGGCGCTGATCACCGACATGGAGGTGCCGCTGGCCCCGGCGGCGGGAAACGCGCTGGAGGTGGCAGAGGCGGTCGGCTTCCTGACCGGGCGCGCGGTCGATCCGCGTCTGTGGGAGGTCACCTGCGCGCTGGGCGCCGAGGCGCTGGTGCTGGCCGGGCTGGCAGCGGATCCTGACGCTGGCAAGGCACAGGTGGCGCGGGCCTTTCAGTCCGGCGCGGCGGCGGAGACATTCGCGGCGATGGTGGCCGCGCTTGGCGGGCCGGGCGCGCTGATTGAGCGGCCCGCGGCGCATTTGCCCGCCGCCCCCGTCACCCGTGCCGTGCCTGCACCGCGGGCAGGCGTGGTGGCCGGGTATGACACGCGGGCGCTGGGGCTTGCCGTGATCGCGCTGGGGGGCGGGCGGCGGCAGGCGGCGGACGCGATCGACCCGCGGGTCGGCCTGTCGCGGATCGCGAGCGTCGGGCAGGCGGTGGCGGCGGGCGATCCGCTGGCGCTGGTGCATGCCGCCGATGACGCTGGCGCTGCGGCGGGGGTGGATGCAGTGCAGGCCGCCTGCCGCATTGCCGAGGCGGCCGCGCCCCGCGCGCCGGTG
>PXES01000206.1 GCA_003564655.1 Paracoccaceae bacterium | reverse complement strand
GGCAAACCCTCGACAAGCCGATCGAGCCCATGACCCTTGACCTCGCCGCTTGATCACGCGCAAATCAATCCGCTCGGAGGACGTCTTCGGAGAATTTCCACCACTTTCGAGACACAACCAAGAAATTCATCGAGGGCATGTCGTAGTCAGGTGCCAGATAGAATGAAATTACCAAGCCATCGTAATTGTCCTCCGGCTCAAAAACCTTCCCAGACAGCGCATTAGTGTGTTCCGAAAAATCCACTCGAATCGACCCTTTCATTGTTCGATGTTGATCATTGTTGAATGTATACTATCTAGCTGTGAGCGTCAAGTGATTGTTGTTGAATTTCGAACATTATGCGTGTAGCCAACTGTTACTCGTAGTAAAAACTTGGAGGGTCCGCCTTCTTCTTTTTCTTCTCATGGCCATGCTCAGAGGATTTCGATAGCTTCGAGTTTCGTGACTTCTGCAAAGCTTGCTACCGCACTCATCGCCTTCGCCCGACACTTACTGTCGATGGATTGTTTGCTGTGCTGTCGGTTGAGGCAGAAGCGCCCGCAACGACATACGAAACGCTGGCCACCAAGATGGATGCGTCTTACCAAACCATTGCGGCTCTCGTTGGCCAGTTGTCAGAGGGTCGTGGGCACCGGCGTGGTCTGAGACTTCTCATGCGACAGCCCGGCTCAGACCGAAGACAAGTCACAGTAGGGACCACAAAACTGGGTGGCGCGATAGCCCGCCGCTTTGCGGGCGCCAGCTGTTCTACAAAGGACAGACCCGCCGTCCAAAATCGACTTATAAAAGCGGTACTGCCTGCCCTCTCTGTCGCTCGCGATACGGCTCCAGGCCTGAACCTCAGTACGCTTTGCGTTCTATTGTTCATTGCAGAGCATGGCGCAGATTTCGGCGGAAAAGGGCAGCCAGCCAACATCATTTCTAAGAACACAGGAATTGTAAATCTTCCCAAGCACTTTGCGATCTTGGGGGCGGTCGATGCGCAAAACTCAGGACTGGGTCTGGTTAAGATTGAGCAACACAGCTTAGATCGTCGTGTTGTCTTGCCTAGGTTGACCGACCATGGCGTCTCTATGATGGCGTCTATTGCAGCAGCACTGCGCATGAAGGAGCCTGCCCCGGTGCGCTTCCCAAAAGCAGAAAAGCTGCTCAGCGCAACTTGTCCAGAAGATGTGAAGAAATTTACTGAGGCAGATTTTGAAAGCCGGATAAAAAGATGAATTTTCATCTGATCGATTTCTTGATCTGGTGACATCCAGAAGCCCTGCCAGCCTCATACTCAAAATACACCTTCCATCTACTTTGCGGCGCTTATCAATTGGCCGCTCAACACAACAAAAGACGCTGACCTGTTCGCTGACCATCCTCGCAACTGCATCGAAAACTTACAACACGTTCATTCATTTCGCATTTTTGTGGAAAATGTCAGAATGGATAATATGGCAGCCTTCCGATTTCTTTTTCTCGTTCTTCGATCAGAGCTTTACTAAGATCTCTGATGTCTCTGCGGTGTTTTTCTAAGGATGAAGTTATACCTTCTAACTTCATGACATTCATTTTCTTGAAAATCCTTTCTTTAGCCATTCTATAGGATCTTTCTGTCACCGTGATTGATAGTGATGCACGACGAAATAGCTTTTTATGTTCCTCAATCGCAAGACGTTGACAATTCGTCCTCCAATGCAACGCAACCACCTCAACCTTAGTGATAAAAATATGATCCTCATGAAAAACCTCTATAGTAAGGCGGATCGCCCATTCCTTATCATATGGTACTATATATGGAGCAATAGAAGTATAAACAAACGTACACCCAATCACTTCTGGCAGCTCCATATTCATCTCTTTGAGACGATCGGAAAGTCTTTCCGTCAAAGGAAACAATCGGTAACCCTCTCGAGAAAAATAGTCGTCATTTAGAACTTCGGGGTCTGCATCTCCGAAAAATAGGTTTCCTCCAGTGAAATTTTTCACTTTTTCTATCATATCACAATACTCTCGGGTGACATCATATGAAGGAAGTCGGATCGGTTTGAAATCAGGCAAAGATACGGAAAATTGAGTCGGCCATGGATATGCCTCATCTCCAAGGCGATATCGCAAACGTGTAATAATCTCGGCACCAGAGACAAAGAAGGAATCTTGATATTCGCTCATTTCCTCTCGCTCATTATCTGTCAGCTCCTCAAAAAACCAGAGGATATCAGGATCATCGTCGTCTTCATAGGCATCGGACGCCCTTAATGTGCAGGCAAAAGCTTTGACAGACGTGTTTTTCGACAAGAAACCACGTAATCTGCTGCGAAATAGTATATTCGTCAGGTTCTTTTCTAGTCGAAGATTGATATTTGCCATGAGATATCCTCAGATTTCTGTAGAAAATCGGTGACTTGAGCTTGCGGCGCCATTTTTATTTAAGAGGTTATCATGGGCCTTATGATCACCCTGACCCTTCGGTCGATCGGACACTCAAAAGAGTGAGCGCGGAAAAGAGGGTTTGTTTTTCATTTGCACTAAGCGAATTTAATCGCGTATCTTTTTCGGTAGCTCTATCCAGCGCATGTTTCTGAGGCATGATATTTTTCCTGGAGCTGAGGTCCTGCATCATCGATCAGATCGATAGGATCATCGAATATTCAGCATTCTATTTTCCTTTCATTATCTTACCCATTCAGGATCTGTATTGGCAGAATGCGAATTATTGCAACCGAAGCCGCCCACCACGCTCTGCAGCAGAGACGAGAACCGATGACTAATCTATTCGCACATCATCACCTACCGACATGTATATGGGCGCGTGAAGAGGTCGTCAACCAGAAAAATCAAATGTTGAACGATCTCGTAACGCCACTATAATTGATGTAGATAGTCAGGAGGGCTCTGTCTTCTTTTTTTTCTTCACTGGTTTCACATCGCCCGACTTCGAAAGCGCTCCTTTCAAGCGCTTTTGCGAGGTCTGTTACGAAGTACGACGACTTCGTCCGACGCTTAGCCTGGCAGGGTTGCATGCCACACTCAGTGTGGCTGCGGAAGGTAAGCCAACATCTTATGATCGGCTCGCTGAACTCTGCGGGACCGATTACAAGACAGCTGCAATCTATGCTGCAGTGCTATCAGATGGCAGGGGTCATCAGCCTGGCGCTGATCTTCTCTGTCGTATCCCAGGCCCTGACAGGCGCGCCCGCGCACTTGTCTTATCGCAAACGGGGCAAGAGATCGCACAGCTTTTCTGCACAGTTCCGGCGACAGAATGCTCTAAGCTAGATGCACTACGCACGCTGATCCTGCCAGCCCTCCAAATGGCAATGATCTGTGCGCCGAATCTCAACATGACGGCTTTCTGCGTGCTGCTATACATCACACAGCATAACGAGCGCTTTGCGTATTACGGAGACCCCGCCACAGTGATCGCCCAAGCGCTAGGCATTACAAATCTGCCGCGAAACCTCGAAAAACTCTCTGTCGAAAATGGTGTTGGGCTAATTGAGCTTCAAAAAAACCCACGCGATCGTCGTGTGAGACTGCCTAATCTATCGGCGCGTGGGCTAGAGCTCATGGCAAATATTGCTGCCAAGATGAGCAATCAAACACCCAGGCCAGTTGCACGCCCGAAACCAGAAAGCCTCGCAAAAGCACCTAAACCAGAGGATGTGCGCGATTTTACACAAGAAGATTACGATCTTTTCGAGATTGATATCATGAGTTGGCCAGAGCCGGATGATGGCACTGGCAATGCTACGTAGTTCGCCCTGAACAAGTCTCAACGCCCTGATTTTGTGTATGAAATAGGCGTTTTCTGTCGCCTTTGATTGCAGGGTTTTGTATGATTTGCGCCGAAACCTTGCAATTTCGGGGTGGGCGATGAAGGCGAAGCCGAAGGGGCCAGAGCAAGACGATCTGTTTCGCGCGCGTTTGGTCGAGATCATCGACATGCGTCATGAGCTTGTGAAGCTGGCCGCACTGATCGACTGGGAGTTCTTTGATCGCGAATGGGCTGGGTTCTTCCCGTCCGAAGCTGGCAGGCCCGCAACACCGTCGCGCCTGGTCGCCGGGCTTCTCTACCTCCAGCATGCCTACAAGCTGTCGGATGAGGCTGTGGTCGCGCGCTGGGTGGAGAACCCCTACTACCAGCATTTCTGCGGTGAGACTTTCTTCCAGCATCGTCCACCCATCGACCCGTCTTCGCTCACGCGCTGGCGCAATCGCATTGGCGAGGAAGGCGTGGAATGGCTGCTCACGAAGACCATTGAAGCCGGGCGCATCTCGGGGGCAGTCGAGGACAAAAGCCTTGAGCGTGTGTCGGTCGACACGACTGTGATGGAAAAGAATGTCGCCTATCCAACGGATGCGCGGCTTTATGAGCGCGCGCGGCAGAAGCTAGTGGCGCTAGCCCAACAGGCAGGGGTCGAGCTGCGCCAGACCTACGCACGGCTTGCCCCGCGTCTGGCGCGACAAGTCGGGCGCTATGCCCATGCCCGCCAGTTCAAGCGCATGCGCAAAGCACTGCGGACGCTGAAAGGCTATACGGGCCGGGTCATGCGCAACTTGCGCCGCCATCTGCGCGACATTCCCGCAGGCCCTCTGCGCGAGGAGATCTGCGATGCGCTGGTGCTGACGGGGCGGCTGTTGGACCAAAAACCCAAAGACAAGAACAAGATCTACAGCCTGCACGAGCCCAAGGTCGATTGCATTTCCAAGGGCAAGGCGCGGGTGCGTTACGAGTTCGGCACCAAGGTCTCGGTCGCCGCCACCATCAAAGAAGGCTTCATCGTCGGTGCCCCCAAGTTTAACACTTCAAGGTATTAACCCGGATAATTCACGACGCTTGTATTGATGGCCCTGACGCCATGTCTTCCGCGGTCCATTGATTCTGGACGCACGCTGGAGCTTCGTCCGGGTTTTCCGACGGACGGCGGTGTTATCT
>PXES01000152.1 GCA_003564655.1 Paracoccaceae bacterium | reverse complement strand
TCTTGTCGGTCGGGACCTGCATGGTCTCGATCTTGGGCGCATACTGGCTGAAGCCGGAGGGCGCGCTGATGGCCTTGGACATCTCGGCAAGGATATGCATCCGCCCGTCCTTGGCCTGCGCGAGTGCCTGTTCCATGATCTCGAAGGTGATCCCCGCGACCTTGATGTCCATCTGCAGCGAGGTGATGCCCGCCTCGGTGCCCGCAACCTTGAAATCCATGTCGCCGAGGTGATCCTCGTCGCCCAGAATGTCGGTCAGCACCGCAAAACGGCCATCATCTTCGAGGATCAGGCCCATGGCCACACCGGCAACGGGGGCTTTCAGCGGCACGCCCGCATCCATCATCGACAGCGACCCGCCACAGACCGAGGCCATGGAGGACGAGCCGTTCGATTCCGTGATCTCGGAGACGACGCGGATCGTGTAGGGGAAATCGGTCGCGGCAGGCAGCACCGCTTGCAATGCGCGCCAGGCGAGCTTGCCGTGGCCCACTTCGCGCCGTCCCGGAGGGCCGACGCGGCCCACTTCGCCCACCGAATAGGGGGGGAAGTTGTAATGCAGCAGGAAGGCCGATTTCGAGGTGCCGGTCAGCGCGTCGATGAATTGCTCGTCATCGCCGGTGCCCAGCGTGGTGACACACAGCGCCTGTGTCTCGCCGCGCGTGAACAGCGCCGAGCCATGGGTGCGCGGCAGCATGCTGGTCTCGGCCACGATGGGGCGCACTGTGGTCGTGTCGCGCCCGTCCACACGGGGCTCGCCATTCACCACGGCACCGCGCAGGATCGAGGCTTCGAGCTTCTTGATCGCGGCGCCGAGGTTCTCGTCGGCCAGCTGCTCTTCGGTCAGCGCGGCCTTGATGGCGTCGCGCGCCGCAGAGATGGCGGTCACCCGCTCCTGCTTGTCGCGCAGGGCAAAGGCGGCGCGCATCAGCGGCTCGCCCGCGGCCTTCACGGCGGCCAGCAGGTCCGAGTAGTCGGTAGGCTGGAAGTCGAAGGGCTCTTTCGCGGCATCTTCGGCGAGATCGATGATCAGGTCGATCACCGGCTGGTAGCTTTCATGCGCGAATTTCACCGCGCCCAGCATCTCGGCCTCGGTCAGCTCATAGGCCTCGGACTCGACCATCATCACCGCGTCGCGCGTGCCGGCGACGATCAGATCAAGGCGCTGCTCGGGGTTCTCGCGCAGCTTTTCCATGTCCTGGCATTCGGGGTTCAGCACGTATTCGCCATCGACGAAACCGACGCGCGCCGCCCCGATCGGCCCCATGAACGGCACGCCCGACAGCGTCAGCGCCGCCGAGGCCGCGATCATCGCCACCACATCGGGTTCATTGACCAGATCGTGGCTCAGCACGGTGCACATGACCAGCACTTCATGCTTGAAGCCATCGACGAACAGCGGACGGATGGGCCGGTCGATCAGCCGCGAGGTCAGCGTTTCCTTGTCCGACGGGCGCGCCTCGCGCTTCAGGAAGCCACCGGGGATCTTGCCCGCGGCATAGGTCTTTTCCTGGTAATGCACGGTCAGCGGGAAGAAGTCCTGCCCGGGCTTTGCCTGCTTGGCGAAGGTGACATTGGCCATGACAGTGGTGTCGCCCAGCGTGGCGATGACCGAGCCGTCAGCCTGACGGGCAACCTTGCCCGTTTCCAGTGTCAGCGTCTCTTCGCCCCACTGGATCGATTTTTTGGTGATGTTGAACATTCTCAGCGTATCCTCATGGAAAGCGCCAGCCCTCTGGGCTTTCCGGGTTGCATGGCGGCCCCATTGCCGCCGACCCCAATCCTTGCGCATCACGCCGGGGGCAGAGCGTCACGTCTCAGATGCGCGGGGCCATACAGGAATTGCGGCCAGTTGGGAAGCCGGAATGCCTGCCGCGTCTTTCTGACTGCGGCGCGCACGCGCAGCGCCTTCGGAGCGCAAGGGTGGGTGGGCACGGCGCGGGGTCGCATTTGACCCGGTGCGCACAGGTCACAGGCTGATCTGCCGTCCGGGGCGATCAGGCGGATGGCGGATCAGTAGCGGTAATGCTCGGACTTGAAGGGGCCCTGCGGGCTTACGCCGATATAATCCGCCTGATCTGGGGCGAGTTCGGTCAGCTTCACGCCGATGCGCTCAAGATGCAACCGCGCGACCTTCTCATCCAGATGCTTGGGCAGGATGTAGACGCCCGGCGCGTAGTCGGCGCCCTTCGTCCACAGCTCGATCTGCGCGAGCACCTGATTGGTAAAGCTCGCCGACATCACGAAACTCGGATGCCCGGTCGCATTGCCAAGGTTCAGCAATCGCCCCTGGCTCAGCAGGATCATGCGGTTGCCCGAAGGCATCTCGATCATGTCCACCTGGTCCTTGATGTTGGTCCATTTGTGGTTCTTGAGCGCTGCCACCTGAATTTCATTGTCGAAATGGCCGATATTGCCGACAATAGCCATATCCTTCATCTCACGCATATGCTCGAGGCGGATGACATCCTTGTTGCCGGTGGTGGTGATGAAGATATCGGCTGTCTTGACCACATCCTCCAGCGTCGTCACCTGATAGCCGTCCATCGCGGCCTGCAGCGCACAGATCGGGTCGATCTCGGTCACGACGACACGCGCACCCGCGCCCGAGAGCGAGGCCGCCGAGCCCTTGCCCACATCGCCATAGCCGCAGACCACGGCGACCTTGCCCGCCAGCATCGTGTCGGTCGCGCGGCGAATGCCGTCCACAAGCGATTCCTTGCAGCCATACTTGTTGTCGAATTTCGACTTGGTGACGCTATCATTGACGTTGATCGCCGGAAAGGGCAGCAGGCCCTTCTTGTGCAATTCATAAAGGCGGTGCACGCCGGTCGTGGTTTCCTCGGACACGCCGCGGATCAGGTCGCGTTGCCTGGTGAACCAGCCGGGGGTCTCTGCCAGCCGCTTGCGGATCTGGGCGAACAGGCACTCTTCTTCCTCGCTGGTGGGCACGGCGATCAGATCGGTCTCGCCCGCCTCGACCCGCGCGCCCATCAGGATGTAAAGCGTCGCGTCCCCGCCATCATCGAGGATCAGGTTCGCCCCGTCGGGGAACTGGAAGATCTGGTCCGTGTAGGCCCAGTATTCCTCGAGCGTCTCGCCCTTGACGGCAAAGACCGGCGTGCCGCCTTCGGCAATCGCGGCCGCCGCGTGATCCTACGTCGAATAGATGTTGCACGAGGCCCAGCGCACATCCGCGCCCAGCGCCACCAGCGTCTCGATCAGCACGGCGGTCTGGATCGTCATGTGCAGGCTGCCCGCGATCCGCGCACCCTTGAGTGGTTGCGCCGCGCCGTATTCCGCGCGCAGTGCCATCAGGCCGGGCATTTCGGTCTCGGCAATGGCGATTTCCTTGCGGCCGAACTCCGCAAGCGAAATGTCGCGGATGATATGGTCCTTGGGCATCGGGCAGGCACTCCGGTCGAAATGAGGTTCGCTGCGGGGCGGATACCACTGTGACGGCACCCGCACAAGTAGAGGGGTCACGCGCAGGCTATTTCCGATTGTAGCCGCATGCGCTATCTGCAAATGTCATGGTCATGCAGGGTGTGAACGACTTTTCCCGTCCCCGTGGGCGCAGTAGCGCCCGGCTCGGGTTTGTGGCGATATCTGCCATGCTCCTCGGCCTTGGCACCTCTCCTGCAAGCGCCTTCAACAGCCTGACCTTCGACTTCCGGGGGGACGACTCCGCGCTCGAGACCGCGCTGCAACGCGCGTCTTTGCTGGCGGGCGCGCGGGATGAAGGGGTGGATGACCCGCTAGAGCTGTTCACAATCGCGCGTGCAGAATATGGCCAGTTGATCGGCCTGTTCTATGAGGCCGGCTTCTACGGCCCCGAGATCTCGGTGCGCATCGACGGGCGCGAAGCGGCGGATATCTCGCCGCTCAATCCGCCCGCGCAGATCGGTGACATTGTGGTGACGCTGGCCCCGGGTCCGGCGTTCGTCTTCGGGCAGACGCAGCTTGGTCCCGTTGCTGCGGACGGGGAACTGCCCGAGGGCTTTGCCCGTGGTGAACCCGCGCGCAGCACCGTCATTCGCGATGCCGCGACTGCTGCCGTCGAAAGCTGGCGCGAGGCGGGTCACGCGCTGGCCGAGCCGGTCGAGCAGGAGATCACCGCCCGCCACCCGCCGGGCGAGTTGGACGTCGCCGTGCAGATCCGCCCTGGCCCGCGCCTGCGTTTCGGCGAACTGCGTCCAGATGGCCAGCGGCGCACGCGGGCCGAGCGCATTGTCGCGATTGCCGGGCTGCCGAGCGGCGAGGTCTACGCGCCGCGCGACGTGCAGCGCGCCGCCGAGCGGCTGCGGCGCACCGGCACCTTCGCCTCGGTCGCGCTGCGCGAGGCGGAAGAGGCCAACCCCGACGGCACGCTCGACATCCGCGCCTCGGTGGTCGAGGCTCCGCTGCGCCGCATCGGCGCGAGCATCGAATACGACACCGAACGCGGCGGCAAGCTCAGCGGCTTCTGGCTGCATCGCAACCTCTTCGGCGGGGCCGAGCGGTTCCGGGTCGAAGGCAGCATCGGCGGGCTGGGCGCGCGCAGCGGCGGGATCGATTACCGGCTGGCCACGACCTTTGCGCGCCCCGCGACAGTGACCCCCGACACGACCCTCAACCTCGGCGCGCTGGTCGAGAGCGAGCGCGAGGATGACTTTCGCGCGCGGCGGCTGCGGCTGGATGCGGGGCTGGAAAACCGCTTCAGCGACGAGCTGACCTTTGGCGGCGGTGTCGGCGTGCTGGTCGAGCGCGCCGATTTCGGCCCCAACCTGGCGACGCGGCGCGACTACCGGCTGTTGCTGTTGCCGCTCTTTGCCGAATGGGACCGGCGCGATAGCGACACCGCGCCCACGCGCGGCTTTTTCGCCCGGGGCGAGGCGACACCGTTCCTCGGGATTGGCGGGGCCGATAGTGGGGCGCGGATCTATTCGGACCTGCGC
>PXES01000198.1 GCA_003564655.1 Paracoccaceae bacterium | reverse complement strand
GCATTGGCGCGTCGGGCACGCCGTCCTGTTCGTTGGGCGGGATCTGACCGTGCCAATGGATGATGGTGTCCTGGTCCAGCGCATTCGTCAGCGCGACGCTGAAGCGCTCGCCCGGATCAAGGATCAGCCCTTGCCCGCCGGCAGCGTTCTCCAGCCCGAAGGCGGTGGCGGCACGGCCGTTGATGTCGAGCGTGCGGGTGCTGGCTGTGAGGCTGTGGCGAGGTGCGCCGGCCATGGACAGTTGCGGCAGGGAGACCGCCGCGAGGGCTGCAGAAGTCGTCGCCAGAAAACGACGACGCGAGATAGGAAAATTCATGGGATATGCTCCTGTTTGCCGGCTTGTCTGCCGGCGATCATGTGCCCCGGCAGAGATGCCGGGCGTGCGATGATGTCAGGAGCTTGTTTTGGGGGGTCTGAAGTCCGGCGCCGTGCTGAGCCCGGTCGGCACCTGTCCGTCCAGGGCGTGATGCAGGGATATGCCGACGGGTGCAGCCATGAGCGGAGTATCAAGGAGCGCCTGCAAAGGCGTCATGCAGGGCAGAACGCAGGTGCCGCAGGCCGCGTGAGCGGCAGGTTCACCGTCGGCGCAGCAATCTTCATGCTGCGCGTTGGCCTCCATCGTCGGCATCTGGTCCATCACATGGTCGGCATGCGATGCGGCGGCCTGCGCTTGCAGAGTCGACCCAAGCGCCAGCAGCACGACAAGGATCGTCGCGAAGATTGACTGCCATACGCCATGGGTATTGGTTAACCGCATGTTTTCAAGCATAGGCCAAAGTTTGCGTGGCCGTCCAGCCGGAAAGCCTGTCCGAGACCCAACGAGGACGTGAGGAGCCCCGGCCCGTGAACGCGCATGAGATTTTTTCGCAGGCCACCCTTGACCTTCCAACGGCTGGAAGCCCCATTTGTTTGACAACACGCGACCGTGCACGATTGATTTGCATCAATGCAGGCCGGGACGCGCGAATTAGAGTGTCGATCTGTGTTATGGTCAGGAAAGAATGTTGGCGACAGGGGAATACAGCACGGCGGGTACAGACAGCAGGCGCGGTTTCATCCTGCGCTGGCTGGCGGTCGGCCTTGTGCTGCTGGCTCTGGGTCTCGCCGGTTTTTCGACTGCCCATGCCCAAGCGTCCCAAGCCGATCCTATCGACAAGATCGTCACCACGCAGGACGCGACTGCGCTCGAAAAAGCTGAGTGCTGCCATGAAGCCCAGCATGAGCACGGCAGCGAGAACTGCTCCGTGCTTGGACATTGCGGCGGCTGCGCGGTTGACGACGGCAGGATCGCCGCGCCCGTCCCGTCACTGGACGCTCATCCCGGTCAGCGCCTGATGACCCTGCGCGCCGGCCTTGTGACCGGCCCGGCCGGGCACCCTCCCAAAGCGATCTGAGCGAACCGACAGGGCTGCGCCGACGCGATGCGCGGCGCGCGTTGTCATTCGGTTCCGCGTGCGTCTTTGCCAATCCAGCCATCGGCCTGGACAGCAAGGACTGGCTTGATCGCAGGGTTCTCCCAAGCTGTTCATGCGCCCCCGGAACACCACCCGCCCGCGAATGTCCTTTTGGACAGGCCGGGGCAAGGAGGCTCCAGATGAACACCCATTCGACAGATACGGTTGAAGCCAACTATACCCCGGCGCTCGGGCTGCGGCTTCTGACGCCTTTCTATGACGCGGCAATAGCCACCTTCACACGCGAGCGGACATGGCGCGCGCGCCTCGTTGAGCAGATCGCCCCGCAGACCGGCATGCGCATTGTCGATATCGGCTGCGGCACCGGCACGCTGACCCGGGCACTCAAGCAGGCGGCGCCGGGTGCGGAAGTGATCGGCGTGGACCCGGACGCGCAGATGCTCGGAAAAGCGCGCGCCCTCGCATCCGCCGAAGGATTGGCGATCACCTATGTCGAGGGGTTCTTCGACGACGGTTTCATCGCCGCGCATGGCCCCTTCGCGGCGGTCACCAGCTCGCTGGTCCTTCATCAGGTGCCGCTTGAAGGCAAGGCCGCGATCCTGCGCAGTGCTTTCAGGTCGCTGGAACCCGGCGGCCGATTGCATATCGCCGATTACGGCGTGCAGCCAGGCCGGCTGATGCGCTTCGCGTTTCGCAATACCGTCCAGCGGATCGACGGGGTCGAGGACACCGAACACAACGCCCGCGGCGTCCTGCCGGACCTGATGCGCGAAGTGGGTTTCGACGCGGTCGAGGAGACAGCCTCGATCCCCACGCCCTCGGGGGCGATCACCCTCTTTCGGGCAGGCAGGAACACTACGGGAGAACCCAGATGACAACCGACGTGAAAAGCCGGACCCGGCAGGCGCAGGCCACGCTCACCATTCCCGGCATGGGCAGCGACCATTGCGCGGGGATCGTGCGGACCTCGCTGGAACGCCTCGATGGTGTGCAGGATATCCAGACCAGCATCGCCGCGCATCGCGCGCGTGTAAGCTTTGATGCCGAACGGCTGAGCGCCGCCGATCTCAAGGCCGCTGTCGAGAAGGCGGGATATGAGGTTGATGACGGCGAAGGGGCGGACAGCCCGCGCGAGGTGCGGCTGACCGTGCCCGGCATGGGCAGCGATCACTGCGCGGGCATCGTGGCGGATTCGGTGCGTCGCCTGCCGGGGATCGAGAAGCTCGACACCAATATCGGCAATCACCGGGTGCGCGTGTCCTTTGATGCGGGCAAGACCGACGCGCAGGCGATCCGCGCCGCCATCGAGCGCGCGGGCTATGAGGTCGATGCGCTCGATGAGAGCCAGGCTCCTGACCATGACAGCGATGCGGCCTCCGAGGATCGCTACCTTGCCCGTGCCTGGAAGCGGCTGTGGATCGCCGCCATCCCCACCACGCTGATCATGGTGCTGATGGGCCCGCACATGTTCTGGCAGCCGATCCCCGGCTATCTGGCGATCGTCGCGGTGCTCGCCTTCCCGGTGGTGTTCCTGTTCGGCGGCTGGGCCACGCATGTCTCGGCCTGGCGCTCGCTGACCAACCGCACGGCGAACATGGATGTGCTGATCTCCATGGGCAGCTTGCCGCCCTATCTGATCGGGCTGCTGGGTTTCATCTACCCGATGACCTCGTTCATCGAGATGGCCGCCACGATCATGACATTCCACCTGATCGGCCGTTATCTGGAGGCGCGCGCCAAGGGTCGCGCCAGCCAGGCCATCAAGCGGCTGATCACCATGGGCGCCAAGACCGCCACCGTGCTGCGCGACGGCGCAGAGGTCGAAACGCCAGTGGCCGAGTTGCAGCCCGGCGACATCATGCTGGTGCGCCCCGGTGCCAAGGTGCCCACCGATGGCGAGATCGTGGATGGCAACAGCCATCTGGATGAATCCATCGCCACCGGTGAATCCGTGCCCGTGGAAAAAGGGCCGGGCGATGCGGTGATCGGCGCCACGATCAACAAGGAGGGTGTGCTGAAGGTCCGCGCCACGCGCGTCGGCGCCGACACGTTCCTCAGCCAGGTAATCAAGCTGGTCGAGGAGGCGCAGGGGTCCAAGGTGCCGATCCAGGAATTTGCCGACCGGCTGACGGGCTATTTCGTGCCCGCCGTGCTGGTGATCGCGCTTGCGACCTTTGTCACCTGGCTGGCCTTCGACGATATCTTCCAGCCGATCCTGCATTGGGGTGCGGGTTTCCTGCCCTGGGTGAACCCGGATATCTCGCCCCTGATGGGCGCGACCCTCGCCATGATTGCGGTGCTGGTCATCGCCTGCCCCTGCGCGCTCGGGCTGGCCACGCCGACCGCGCTGATGGTGGGCTCGGGGCTGGGCGCCGAACGCGGCGTGCTGATCCGCTCGGGCGAGGCGATCCAGACCTTGAAGGACATCAAGGTCGTGGTGCTCGACAAGACCGGCACGATCACGCGCGGCAAGCCCGCGCTGACCGATGCGGTGGCGCTGGAGGGCTTCGACGAAGACGCCGTGCTGCGCGCGGCTGCGGCCGTCGAGGCAGGGTCCGAGCACCCGCTGGCGCAAGCCATCGTGGCCGGCGCGCGCGAGCGCAGGCTGGAGGTGCCTGAGGTCACGAAGTTCAAGTCGCTCCCCGCGCGCGGCGTGCAGGGCGAGCTTGACGGCGAGACCGTGCGCGTGGGCAGCCGGCGGCTGCTGATTGAGGCCGGGATCAGCCTCGGCGATCTGGAAGAGCGGCTGGTCGCGCTGGAGACCGAGGGCAAGACCGCGATGCTTGTCGCCATCGGCGAGCGTGCCGCCGGTCTGGTGGCCGTGGCCGACACCATAAAGGAGGACTCGAAAGCCGCCATCGCGACGATGCACGATCTTGGCATCCATGTCGTCATGGTCACCGGCGACAATGAACGCACGGCCCGCCACGTCGCCCGCCAGGTCGGGCTCGACGAGGTGATGGCTGGCGTTCTGCCCGAGGGCAAGGTCGATGCCATCCGCGAATTGCAGGACAAGCACGGCCAGCATGTCGCCATGGTCGGCGACGGGATCAACGACGCCCCGGCGCTCAAGCAGGCCAATGTCGGCATTGCCATCGGCGCAGGTGCCGATGTGGCCATCGAGGCTGCGGACGTGACGCTGGTCACCGGTGAACTGACTCGCGTGGTCGAAGCGATAAGGCTGTCGAAAGCCACCTTCCGCAAGATCGTCGAGAACCTGTTCTGGGCCTGGGCCTATAACCTCGCCGCCATCCCGGTGGCGGCGGTGGGGCTGCTGCACCCGATGATCGGCGTGATCGCCATGACGGCAAGCTCGCTCTCGGTGATCGGCAATTCGCTGCTGCTGAAACGCGCGAAACTGGAGGTCAGGAAATGACGGAACATCCCGAAAAATCGCAGCCCAGAGGTCACGGTATCACGGGCCTGCTGCGCTCGCCGCTCGGCATGGCGCTCTGCGTCGTGATCGCAGGTGTCGGTCTGGGGCTCGCCTTCGAGCACCGTGTGCATCTGTTGGCAAGCCTGCCGCTTCTG
>PXES01000274.1 GCA_003564655.1 Paracoccaceae bacterium | reverse complement strand
ATCGACCGCCCTCAGCGCGCCGAAGTGGCGGGTCAGGCCCGCGAGGTCGAGCACCGGCTCAGACATTGCGCGCCCTCCCCGCGATCAGCCCGACCAGCCCGCCGCGTGCGAACAGCACCACCGCCAGCAGCACCAGCCCCAGCCAGAACTGCCAGTGTTCTGTCAGCCCGCCAAAGAACACCTCGAACCCCACAAGGATCGCCGCCCCGGCCACCGGTCCGAACATCCGCCCCACACCGCCCAGAATGATGATGACGATCAATTCGCCCGACATGGTCCAGGCCATCATCGCGGGGCTGACAAAGCGCGTCAGGTCGGCCATCATCGCGCCGGCCAGCCCGGTGATCATGCCCGACAGGATGAACGCCACGAGCTTGATGCCGAAGGGCGAGATGCCGATGGCCGCCGCGCGGTCGGGGTTCTGGCGGATGGCCATCAATGCCGCGCCGAAGCGCGCCGCGCGCAGCATGGCGAACAGGCCCAGCGTCAGCAACAGCACGCCATAGGCGATCAGGAACATGTCCCACGGCCGCGCGGTGTTCAGCCCTGGAAACTGGTTGCGCATGAAGATGGGCAGCCCGTCCTCGCCCCCATAAGCGGGCCATGACAGGGGGAAGAAGAACCCCATCTGCGCAAAGGCGAGCGTGATCATGATGAAGAAGATGCCCGAGGTGCGTAAGGACAGCGCACCCACGATCCCCGCCAGCGCGCCCGACAGGACCATCGCGATGGCCCAGATGGGCAGCATCTGGTTGGTGCCCGGCAGCCCCAGAACGGGTGTGCCGTGAAAGGCGTGATGCGCTGCGATTCCCGCGACATAGCCGCCCAGCCCGAAATAGAGCGCATGGCCGAAACTGACCATGCCCCCCAGCCCCAGCGCGATATTCAGCCCCACCGCCGCAATCGCCAGGATCGCGATGCGCGTGGCCAGCGTGATGATAAAGGGCTCACCCGCCATCAGCGCCCAGAGCGGCACAGCAAACAGCGCGCCCGCCAGCACCGCGTTCAGCAGCCATTCCGTGCGCAACCTATCCATGGGCGGGGAACAATCCCTTGGGGCGGAAGATCAGCACCAGCGCCATCAGCAGATAGATCAGCATCGAGGCCAGCGCCGCGCCCACCCCCATCGCTTGCGAGGTGTCGAGGAAGGTGGCGAAAAACCGTGGCAGCAGGAAGCGGCCCATCGTGTCGATGACGCCCACCAGCAGCGCGCCCACCATCGCGCCCTTGATCGAGCCGATCCCGCCGATGACGATGACCACGAAGGCCAGGATCAGCACCGGCTCGCCCATGCCCACCTGCACGGACTGGATGGCGCCGACCAGCGCGCCCGCCAGCCCCGCGAGTGCCGCGCCCAGCGCAAAGACGACCGTATAGAGCCAGCGGATATTGACGCCAAGGGCCGCGATCATCTCGCGATCGGATTCGCCCGCGCGGATCTGGATGCCCAGCCGGGTGCGGGTGATCAGCGCCCAGAGCCCGAGCGCCACCGCCAGTCCGAAGCCGATCAGCGCGAGGCGATAGAGCGAGTAGTCCACGATACCCAGATTGACCGTCCCGCGCAGCATGTCGGGCACGTTGAGATATAGCGGGCGGGGGCCGAAGATCATGCGCACGCCCTCGGACAGGATGAGGATGAGCGCGAAGGTCGCGAGCACCTGATCGAGATGGTCGCGCGCATAAAGCCGTCGGATCACCAGCACCTCGATCAGCGCGCCCGCTGCGGCGGCGGCGGCGATGCCCGCCATCAGGCCAAGCCAGAAATTGCCCGTCACGCCCGCGATGGCCGCGCAGCAGAATGCCCCGATCATGTAGAGCGAGCCATGCGCGAGGTTGATCAGCCCCATGACGCCAAAGACCAGCGTCAGCCCGGCGGACATCAGGAACAGCATCAGCCCGAATTGCAGGCCGTTGAGCACCTGCTCGAGCACAAGGGCAAGGGTCATGGGGCAGGGTCAGCCTGTTCGGGCGGGGCCGGGGACAGGCAGTCCCGGCCCTTAGGGTCTTACATCGGGCAATTCTCGCCATGCACGTCGCGGTGTTCGTCGAACGCCGTGCCGACGATGCGATTGGTGAACTCGCCATCGACCTCGACCACTTCGCGGATATAGACGCGCTGGATCGGGTGCTGGTTCGGCGCCCAGGCGAAATCACCCCGGACCGAGGTGAAGTCCGCCGCGCGCAGCGCCTCGCGGAAGGCGTCGCGGTCGCTGACATCGGCTTTCGCGGCGGCCGAGAGGATCAGTTTCGCGGTGTCAAACCCCTGGCTGGCATAGAGCGAGGGCGTGCGCCCAAAGGCCTCGCGGAAGGCCGCGACGAACTCCTGATTGGCGGCGTTGTCGAGATCGGGCGACCACTGGCTGGCATTGAAGACGCCAAGTGCGGCCGCGCCCACGGCAGGCAGGATATCCTGGCTGAACGTGAAGGCTGCGGAAACAATCGGCAGGTCCAGCCCCGATTGTTCATATTGCCGCATGAAGCTGATGCCCATGCCGCCCGGCAGGAAGATGAAGATCGAATCCGCCCCCGAGGCGCGGATCTCGGCAATCTCGGCCGCGTAATCCGTCTGGCCCACCTGGGTGAACAACTCGCCCGCCAGCTCGCCCTCGAAATACCGCTTGAACCCGGCCAGCGCATCCGTGCCGGCGGGGTAGTTCGGCGCCATGATGAAGGTGTTCTCGTAGCCTAACTCGTTGGCATAGGCGCCCGCGCCCTCGTGCAGCATGTCGTTCTGCCAGGCGACATTGAAGTAGTTGGGGTGGCAATTCGCCCCGGCCAGTGCGGACGGCCCGGCATTGAGCGACAGGTAGAAGATGTCCTGCGCCACGGTCGAGGGCACCACCGCCATGGCGAGGTTCGACCAGATGATCCCGGTCAGGATATCGGCGCGTTCGGACTGGATCATCCGCTCGGCGATCTGGACGGCGAGTTCGGGGCGCTGCGCATCATCCTCGACCACCAGCCGGATATTGTGCTCGCCCGCCGTGTCGAGCGCGAGTTGAAACCCGTCGCGCGCGTCCACGCCAAGCCCCGCACCCCCGCCCGAAAGCGTGGTGATCATGCCCACGGTGATCTCGTCGGCCTTGGCAAGGCTTGCCGCACCGAGTGCCATTGCGGCCAGGGCCGCAGTCCTGAACGGTGTCATCTGTTACTCCCCCTGTGTGTTTGCGCGAAGAATTGCCCAACTTCACGCAAAAGGCAAACCCGCAATGCAGCGCGCCTGCCGTGCCCCGGCGATCAGGCCCGCATGCCTCCGGTGGCACGCAGGTTGCTGCGCGGCACCCAGCCCGCGCGCCCGTCTTCCGCGCGGCACCAGACCCAGCCATGGGTTTCCGCTCCGCCTGCGAGGCGCTCGGCCACCCGGCAGGTCAACTCGATCGCGGAATAGTCCCGCCGCGCGACAGGCCCCGCCGGACCCTGTGCGATGAAATTGTCCGGTATCCAGCCTTCGCGCCCCCGTGCCGAAATCGCCCAGAGCCAGCGATGGCCGTCCCACTCTTCTTGCTGCCCGGTCAGATGCACCGGGTCACCGGCCCGAAGGCGAATGGGGTCGGCATAACTGGCCGTCCAATCTGCGATGACGACAAACTCCATCCGTCTGTTGCCTCGTTGCCTGCTTATTTCCCCGACAGCAGCGCCGCAGTCAACGCGCTGTCGGCATCGGCGAGCCCCGCGATGACGTCGAAATGATGCCGCGTGCCGTCCACCACCAGCCGTGCATCCCCCCCGGCGCGGCCCCACGCCTCGCGCAGCAGCGCCGACTGGCGCAGGAATTCGGGGCGTTCATGCCCGCCAACCCAAGCCGTCACCGGCATACCCGACACCGGGGTCTTGAGCGCCGCGCTTTCGGCGGCGGCGGTCGCCGGATCGAGGCGCAACTGTGCGTTCATCTTCGTCGCCAGTAGTGGGCGCAGGTCATGCAGGCCCGAGATCGAGACCACATGCCCCAACCGCGCCCGCACCGGCAGCGTCACATCCGCGCAGACCATGCGCGACACCAGATGCCCACCCGCCGAATGCCCCGCCAGATGGACCGGCCCGGCGACCTCGGTGGCAGCGCAGGTGATCGCGCGGGCGATCTGGGACGTGATCTGCGGCAGGGTCGCGTCGGGTGCCAGCGTGTAGCTTGGCAGCGCAACCGCCCAACCGCGCGCCACAGGGCCCGCGGCCAGATGCGACCAGAAGCTCTTGTCGAATTTCAGCCAGTAGCCGCCATGGACGAACACCACGACGCCCTTGGGCCCGGCATCTGGCAGGAACAGGTCCAGCCGGTTGCGCGGTCCTTCGGAATAGGGAATGTCCAGCCGGGCGCGGGCGGTTCCGCGCCAGTCGGCGGCGGTGCGTGCCCAGAAAGCGGGGTACTCCTCCGCCCGCTCGATATAGGCCCCGTTGGCAAAGGCATCGTCCCAGTCGATCCCGTCCATCAGCCCGGCCCTTGCAGGTGCCGGTCGAACACCGCCCACGCGCGCGCCCAGACCCCCGCGCCCGGCTCGCCCAGCGCCAGCAGATGCGGCAGAAGCTGCGCGGCGAAATCGACCGAGGATTCGACCGGCAGCAGCGAAGGCAGATTGTCGATCGCCATCACGTCCAGCACTGGCTGACCGGCCACCCGCAACACCGGGCGCGCCCAGTCCGTCACCCGGTCATAGACTTGCACCGGCGAGTATTCCGCCCCCGGATCGCAGGCGATATCGCCGATCACCCGCAGCGCACGCGGGTCGCGCGGCGCGCTTTCCGGCACGAAGACCGGCGTCCCCGGCTGCGCGAGAATGCAGTTCAGGAACACGTCATGCGCCAGCACTTCCGGGAAAGGGCCGCCCTGCGCGGTCTCGGCCATGTCCCACCGCGTGACCTCCAGACCCAGCGCGCCGCACAGATCAGCCGCCCCGCTCCCCACGCGCCCCAGCGCGCCGATCACCAGAACGCGCGGCGGCCTCAGCCCCTCCAGCGCGCGGGCGACGGTAGCCTGCATCTCATCCTGCCCGGCGAAGCGCGCAAGCGGCGCGCAGACCCCGCCGCGCGCCTGCGCGCCATAGGCCATCAGCGACACCGCTGCCCCGGCATAGCCCGCCCAGTAGCCAAACGCCGCCACGCGCCGCCCCGCGTCGTCGGTCAGGTATTCGAGGTCATATAGAACCCCGCCGCCCGCGCGAAACCGTTCCAGAAGGGCCTGCGCGCCGGGCTGACCCTTGTAGGCATGGCCGAACATGATGTGGCGATGCACCAGCGGCGTGGCGTCGTCGGGCAGTTCCTTCAGGCCGAAGATGACTGCGTCGCGCGGTGCCTCCGGCCAGCTTGCGAAGGGCGCAGGTTCTGCCCCGGCCTCGAGATACCGACGCAACGGCAAGGCGCGCTGCGGGCTCTCCTCTATGGTGACGCGGAAGCCCGCATCGCGCAGCGCCTGAACGCCCTCGGGCGTGATCCCCACCCGCTCTTCCTGCGCGCGCTGCTCAGCACGAACCCAAAGATGCGTCATGCCGCCACGTGCCCGAACACGTCCTCGAGGATCTGCGCCAACGCTTCTGCGTCGGCCTCGGTGAAGGCAGCGGGCCGGTCGCTGTCGATATCGAGCACCGCGATCAGCGCGCCCGACGCATCGCGCACCGGCAACACCAACTCCGAGCGCGTGCTGCTCGAACAGGCGATATGGTCGGGGAACGCCTCGACATCGACGACGATCTGGGGCTCTCCCGTGCGGGCGCAGGCTCCGCAGACGCCGCGCTCGAAGGGGATGGCCAGACAGCCATGCCCGCCCTGATAGGGGCCGATCTTGAGAAGGCCCGGTTCCGTGACCCGGTAGAACCCCGTCCAGTCGAAGCGCGCGTCCGAGTGATGCAACTCGCACACGACCGTCGCCATCAGCGCCACCTGGTCAGTCTCGCCTTCGGTCAGCGACCGGATACGCGCGCGCAACGCCTCGTGTTCAGCCATTTCGCCCACCCTCGCCATGGTGCCGGAGCGCCCCGCCGCGACGCGGCCGCGTCCCCCCTCGATGGGGGGCAAGGCCGCACCCCCTTGGCAGACAGCGCAGCGCCAGTGGCACAGTCATCACCGCACGAACACCGCGCGTCAATCCCCGAACCCGCCAACAGCCGCGCCTCGACCCCTGGCGGAAAGCACTTGGTAACGATTCAGCGCTAGGTTGAACACGTCTTGAGACGGAAACAGGGGGCAGAGATGCAGGTCAAGCTCGGGCGCGCGGAGGGCGCGCTCGTCATCGCGGTCGAGGAGGAAAGGCTCGATGCCGCCGTCGCCATCGCCTTCAAGGAAATGGTGCGCGAGGCCATCACCCAGCCCGGCGTGCCGGTAATCCTCGATCTGTCGCGGGTGCAATTCCTCGACAGTTCAGGCCTCGGAGCCATCGTGGGGGTGATGAAGCTCCTCGGCCCCGACCGCCCGCTTGAGGTCGCGGCCCTGTCGGACAACGTTCGCAAGCTTTTCCGCCTGACGCGCATGGACACGGTCTTTCGCATTCACGACGACGCCCCGGCAACCGAAACCATCGGGGCCGCCGAATAGTCATGACCCGCTGTCCTGACGCCAGGCCAACACGGCACAAGACAAGGACCGTAAGAGAGGGCGGCATGGCACATCAGGAACCACTGCTGCTGATCGACTGCCGCAGCACGCTTGAGGATATCCGAACGACCCTGCAGATCGTCGAAACCACTCTCAGCGGCCCGATCGACCCGGCACAGCTTGCCGACATCAACCTCGTCCTGACCGAGCTGATGACCAACATCGCCCGGCACGGCTACCCTGACACCACGGGGCACATCTCGCTGCGGCTATGCCGCGGCCCGGACAGCGTCGAGTGCCAGATCGTGGATACCGGCGCGCCTTTCGATCCGACATCGCTTGGCCAAAATCCTCCAGAACCGATGGCCTTTCCCGAAGGCGGGTTCGGCTGGTTCATTATCCGCCAGCTCGCCCGACATATCCGGTATCAGCGCGACCGCGACCGCAACGTCCTGCGCCTCTCGGTACCGATGGCGCAAGTTGCAGAGACGGTGTCCAGCGTCTGACGCAGTTGTCGCGAGGTTGCCGCGCGACAGGAGCGCAGCCGACTGAAGCGGGCGGGGCAGCCTGCTCGCAATCGCGTGCGAGACATCGCGGATGGCGTCCGAGACGTCCCTGGGGCAATGATTATAGGGCAGGCGACGCGCTGAGCCGCGACAGACCCGAAAAAACGGCTTGGTCGCAGGCTCAATTCAGCGCGATCTGCAGCGGATATTGCCCGTCGCGGAAGTCGCCGAACAGGTCGGTCAGATCGGGATGATCCACAGGCTCGCCCGATTCGTCGAGAATGAGGTTCTGCTCGGACACATAGGCCACGTAGAAACTGTCATCATTCTCGGCGAGAAGATGGTAGAAGGGCTGGTCCTTGCGCGGACGGATTTCCTCGGGGATCGCTGTGTACCATTCTTCGGTATTGGCGAAAGCCGCGTCCACATCGAAAATCACCCCGCGAAACGCGTGGCGGCGATGCCGGACAACTTGCCCAAGATGGTATTTTGCTTGCCGTTCTTGCATTCGGTTTCCCTAACATCAGGTTAGCGCAAGGGGAAGCGCCGAGTCCAGCGTGCAAGGCTTTCGCGCAGGAAACAGATTGTGAGAGAGACGCGGACAACGCCTGCGCGCCGCTCTCGCCGCGCATGTGAAACGGTGCGGATGCAAGCTGCATTGCACCCCCTGCCCTGCATGGTAGAACAGGCAAGCGAACGCCAAGCGGGGCGCGGGTCACGGCGCAGCCGCGACCGCCCCGCACGCATGGATGAAAGGAGTTCCCATGACCAATGTCGTTATCGTCTCCGCCGCGCGCACAGCCGTCGGCTCGTTCGGTGGCGCCTTCGCGACCACCCCTGCGCATGATCTCGGGGCCGCCGTGCTCGACGCGGTCGTAGCGCGGGCGGGCGTCGACAAGGCCGAGATATCCGAGACCATCCTCGGGCAGGTGCTGACGGCCGGTCAGGGCCAGAACCCGGCCCGGCAGGCGCACGTCAATGCAGGCCTGCCCATCGAATCCGCCGCCTGGTCGCTTAACCAGGTCTGTGGCTCGGGGCTGCGGGCCGTGGCCATCGGGGCGCAGCATATCCAGCTTGGCGATGCAGGCATCGTGCTGGCAGGCGGGCAGGAGAACATGACGCTTTCGCCCCATGTGGCGCATCTGCGCGCGGGGCAAAAGATGGGCGACATGAAGATGATCGACTCGATGATCCGCGACGGTCTGTGGGATGCCTTCAACGGCTACCATATGGGCCAGACCGCCGAGAACGTGGCCGAGAAGTGGCAGATTACCCGCGAGGAGCAGGACAGCTTCGCCGTGGCCAGCCAGAACAAGGCCGAGGCTGCCCAGAAGGCAGGCAAGTTCGCCAACGAGATTGCGCCCTTCACGATCAAGACCCGCAAGGGCGACATCGTGGTCGAGAATGACGAGTATATCCGCCACGGCGCAACCATTGAGGGGATGCAGAAACTGCGCCCCGCCTTCACCAAGGACGGCACAGTGACCGCGGCCAATGCCTCGGGGCTGAATGACGGTGCTGCAGCGGTGATGCTGATGAGCGCCGAAGAGGCCGAGAAGCGCGGCCTGACGCCCTTGGCGCGGATCGCAAGCTACGCGACCGCCGGGCTGGACCCGTCGATCATGGGCGTAGGCCCGATCCATGCCAGCCGCAAGGCGCTGGCCAAGGCCGGGGGGAGTGCCGCCGATCTCGACCTGATCGAAGCCAATGAGGCCTTTGCCGCGCAGGCCTGCGCGGTCAACAAGGACATGGGCTGGGATGTCGAAAAGGTCAATGTGAATGGCGGTGCGATCGCCATCGGCCACCCCATCGGCGCCTCGGGCGCGCGGATTCTCAACACCCTGCTGTTCGAGATGAAGCGCCGCAATGCGAAGAAGGGTCTCGCGACACTCTGCATCGGCGGCGGCATGGGCGTTGCCATGTGCCTCGAGCGGTAGGACAGCTTCGCTTGCGCAACAATCTTGCGCAAGCATCCCTGCTCCGATAGCACTTGTTTAGCAACAGATTTTCCCAGAGGAGGGGACGACATGGCAAGAGTGGCACTGGTCACAGGCGGATCGCGCGGCATCGGCGCGGCGATATCGAAAGAACTCAAGGCCAAAGGCTGCGAGGTCGCGGCGACCTACGCAGGCAATGACGACGCCGCGGCAAAGTTCACCGCCGAGACCGGAATCAAGACCTACAAGTGGAACGCCGCCGATTACGAGGCCTCGAAAGCCGGGATCGCGCAGGTCGAGGCCGATCTGGGCCCCATCGACATCGTGGTGGCCAATGCCGGGATCACCCGCGACGCGCCCTTCCACAAGATGACGCCCGAACAATGGCGCGAAGTGATCGATACCAACCTGACAGGCGTGTTCAACACCATCCACCCGGTCTGGCCGGGGATGCGCGAGCGCAGGTTCGGGCGCGTGGTGGTGATCTCGTCGATCAACGGGCAGAAGGGTCAGTTCGGTCAGGTGAACTACGCGGCCACCAAGGCAGGCGATCTGGGCATCGTCAAAAGCCTTGCCCAGGAAGGGGCGCGCTTTAACATCACCGCGAACGCCGTCTGCCCGGGCTATATCGCCACCGAGATGGTGATGGCGGTCCCCGAGAAGGTGCGCGAGGCGATCATCGGCCAGATCCCCGCGGGCCGTCTGGGCGAGCCCGAGGAGATCGCGCGCTGCGTGGCTTTCCTTGTTGCCGATGACGCCGGGTTCATCAGTGGCTCGACCATCAGCGCCAACGGGGCACAGTACTTTTCCTGACGCGACCGCCCCCGCCTGCCTGCGCCGGGCGCGCGGGTGGCTGGGTGGGCGTGCCCGGGGCGGGCAGGCGGGGGTAATCCCCTTCACGACACGCATGACAAAGCAAAACGGCCCGCGCGATGCGGGCCGTTCCTTCATGTTAACAGGAAAGAGCGCTCAGGCATGCGAGAGGCGCTCGATCTCCTCTTTCAGGCGGAGTTTCTGCTTCTTCAGCGTCGCAATCTCGAGGTCATCGGTCCCGGGGCTTCGCTGCGCCATCTCGACCTTTTCGGACAGATGCTCGTGCTTGCGGCGCAGTTCGGCAATGTGGGAACTTATCGACATCCGGAATCCTCCTGCTCTGATGTGAACACCATGATTGCACCACAGCATGGTGTTCCTGTCATCTAAAATCGGTGCGAGTGCAGTGCGCGACCACCGGATTCGGCAAGCATGGTCAGCGAACGCTAAACAATCACCGCCTGCGCCACCTGATCGCCAACCTGAAAGACACGTCTGTAGCGCGCGACTTCCGCATCCGGGCCCATCGCCTTGTTGGGGTTGTCCGACAGCTTCACAGTCGGGCGATCATTCGCCGCCACGGCCTTGCACACGAGGCTGAACGGCGCGAGGCCATCGCCGGGCGCGAGGCCCCTGAAATCATTGGTCAGCAGCGTGCCCCAGCCGAAACTCACCCGCACCCGACCCGCGAACCGTGCATGAAGCTGCGCGATCCGGTCCACATCCAGCCCGTCCGAGAAGATCACCAGCTTCTCGCGCGGGTCCTGCCCGCGGGACTGCCACCAGCGGATCGCGGTCTCGGCCCCGGTCTCGGGATCGCCCGAATCAATGCGGATGCCGGTCCAGTCGGACAGCCAGTCGGGTGCCCGCTCCAGAAACCCTTCGGTGCCGAAGGTGTCGGGCAGGATGATGCGCAGATTGCCCGAATGCTCGGACTGCCAATCGGCCAGCACGCGGTAGGGGGCCTCTGCCAGTTCGGCATCGTTATCGGCCAGCGCGGCGTAGATCATCGGCAGCTCATGGGCATTGGTGCCGATCGCCTCGACCTCGCGGCGCATTGCAATCAGACAATTCGAGGTGCCGGCGAACCGCTGCCCCAGCCCCTCGATCATCGCCTGCACGCACCAGTCCTGCCACAGGAAGGAATGCCGCCGCCGCGTGCCAAAATCGGCGATGCGCAGCCCGTCGAGCCCCTGCAACTGGCCGATCTTCTCCCACAGCCGGGTCATCCCGCGCGCATAGAGCACCTGCAACTCGAAGCGCTTCATCCGCCCCAGCACAGCGCGCGAGCGCAGTTCCATCAGCACTGCCAGCGCCGGGATTTCCCACAGCATCACCTCGGGCCAGGCGCCCTCGAAGGTCAGCTCATACTGGTCGCCCACGCGCTCCAGGTGGTAGGGCGGCAGGCGGAAGTTCTCGAACCACTCCATGAAGTCGGGGCGGAACATCTGGCGGATACCGTAGAAGGTGTTGCCGCGCAGAAAGGTCGACTCGCCGCGCGACAGCGACAGCCCGCGGATATGGTCAAGCTGTTCGCGCAACTCGCCCGCGTCGATCAGGCGCGCAAGCGGCACGTCGCGGGCGCGGTTGATCAGGCTGAAGGTGACCTGCGTGTTGCGGTGATTGGTATAGACAGACTGACACATCAGCAGCTTGTAGAAATCCGTGTCGATCAGCGACCGGACGATGGGATCGAGCTTCCAGCGATGATTGTAGACGCGGGTCGCGATATCCATGGCTCAGGCGACCGTGACACCCGCTGCGCGCATGTCGTCGAGCGCGTGAGCGAGCGAGCCGTCGAGGTCGATGCCCCGGCAAAGCTCGGTCAATACGCGCGCCTCGAATCCCAGCCGTGCCGCGTCGAGCGCCGACCAGGCGACGCAGAAATCCGTCGCCAGCCCCACGAAATCCAGCGCGGTGATGCCGCGATTGCGCAGATACCCTTCCAGCCCGGTGGAGGTTTTCTTGTCGTTTTCGAAAAACGCCGAGTAGCTGTCGATCTCGCGGCGGAACCCCTTGCGCAGGATCAGATCGGCGCGGGTCGTGTCGAGCGCGGGATGAAACGCGGCCCCGTCGCTGCCCTGCACGCAGTGGTCGGGCCACAGCACCTGCGGGCCATATGGCGCCTCGATCACCTCCATCGGGGCGCGGCCCTGATGCTGGCTGGCGAACGAGGTATGATCGGCCGGGTGCCAGTCCTGTGTCAAGATGACGGCCTCGGCCTCGGCCATGCGCAAATTGATGCCCGCCACGATCTCGTCGCCGCCCGCTACGGCAAGTGCGCCGCCGGGGCAGAAGTCGTTCTGCGTGTCGATCACGATCAGTGCCTTGGTCATGGCGTGGCCCTCCGTCAACGGGGAAAGGGCTAAGCCTTGTCGCGGTGCCCGTCAATGCGCATGGCTTGCGCGCGCGGACGCCGGGGCATAAATCCCGCCCCATGATCACTGTCGCCGCGCTTTATCACTTCACCCGCTTCGACGACCCCGCTGGCTTGCGCGGGCCGCTGCTCGCATGCGCCGAGGCGGCGGGGGTAAAGGGCTCGCTGCTGCTTGCGCGCGAGGGGATCAACGGCACCATCGCAGGCCCCCGCGCGGGCATCGATGCAGTGCTGGCGCATATCCATGCGTTGCCGGGCTGCGCGGGCCTCGAATGGAAGGAAAGCCCAGCCGAGACCATGCCTTTCGGTCGGATGAAGGTGCGGCTGAAACGCGAAATCGTCACCATGGGACAGCCCGATGTCAATCCGCGCGCGGGCACCGGCCAGTATGTCGCGCCCGAGGACTGGAACGCGCTGATTTCCGCGCCGGATGTCGCTGTCATCGACACCCGCAATGATTACGAAGTCGCCATCGGCACGTTTCAGGGCGCCATCGACCCCGGAACGCGTAGTTTTCGCGAGTTTCCCGACTGGTGGCAGGCCAACCGGCACCGCTTTCACAACAAGCGCATCGCCATGTTCTGCACCGGCGGCATCCGCTGCGAGAAATCGACGAACTACCTGCTCGGGCAGGGGGTGGCGGAGGTCTATCACCTCAAGGGAGGGATCCTGAAATACCTTGAAGACGTCCCCGAGGCCGAAAGCCTGTGGCGGGGTGCGTGTTTCGTTTTCGATCAACGCGTCTCGGTCGAGCACGGGTTGCGCCCCGGCCCGCATCTGCTGTGCCATGCCTGCCGCCGTCCCCTCTGGCCCGAGGACACCCGCGACGCGGATTACGAGGAAGGCGTGCAATGTCGCCACTGCGTCGATGAATTCCCGCCCGAGCGCCGGGCCGCCTTTCGCGAGCGGCAACGCCAGATCGTCCTTGCCCGGGCGCGCGGGGTGTCCCATCTCGGCCCCGACACCCCGGACGCGGGCGGACGCCAGCCGTCTGACGCTTGACAGCCGCGCGCCCAAGGGGGCATCGACACGACAGGTTTCCGTGAACGGATCGGTTCGAACGCGGAAAAACTTGGGGCAAGGGCGGACGGCACATGGCAGAGACAGAGCAGCCGATTTCGGTCGGAATTGTCATGCGGACGCGGGACCGCCCGGTATTCGTGCTGCGCGCGCTGGCCAGTGTCGCAGCGCAGACCTATTCCGATTACAAGGTCATGCTTGTCAATGACGGGGGCGAACCGCTTCCGCTGGACGGGGCAATCGCGGCCTCGAAACTGCCGCCTGCGCTGCGTGCGAAGCTGACTGTTCACCATATCACCCCGGGCGTGGGGCGTTCGGCCGCCTTCAATTCCGGTGTCGCGCAGCTTGACACCGACCTGATTGCCTGCCTCGACGATGATGACACATGGGCACCCGATTTCCTGTCCGCGTTGGTCGCCTTCTACCGCGAGACGCAGGCGAAGGTCCCGCATCTTGGTGGCGTTGCGGCGCGGGCGACAGCGCGGCGCGAGGAGATCATCGAAGGGCCCGCGGGCCCGCAAATCCGCGATCTGGATGAGGAAGGCCTGCCCGCAGCCTTTCTGCGGCCGGAATTTTTCATCAATCCGCTGGCCTATGCGTGCTACCGGCAGGACCTCTACCCGGTGCAGTGGCTGATCCGTCGCGATGCGATCCTCGCGGTCGGCGGCTTTCCCGAAACCTTCGACGTGATGGAGGACCGGGCCTTCATGAACCGGCTGCTGGCGCGCTACCGCATCGCTGTGCTCGATCGCAAGCTCGCCTTCCACCACCGCCGGGTCAACCGCGCGACCGACACCGAGCGTGACGCGCTGCTGAACACTGTGGACAACCCGTCCTATGACTGGCGTCTCCATGCCGATCTGGCCCGCCCCGAGGTCGATCTGGCCGGGCAAGCAGAACTCGCTGCCACGGTCCGCAGCGTGATGGCCGATCTTCTGGCCGAGGTGAACTACGAGACCTCGGCCATCTGGCAGAAGGTCGATGGAGAGATGCGCGAGCTGGGGCGCAGGCTGGACAGCGACAAGGCGCAGATCCTGGCCGAACTGGCCGCGCGACCCGGCGCTGTGCCCACCGAAGCCGCCCCCCGTATGGACAGCATCGCGCGGGCGGATGTGGTCTATGATCTCTGGCAGCATCATGCCGGGCAGCCCGACGCACACCACATCGTTCCGGGCCGCCGCTTTTCCGGCAGGCTGGAGCTGTCCATCGCCGGCGCCCCCGCCGGGTTGCTCTTGCATGTCGCGCCCGATCAGCGGCGGCTCGAGGTGCAGATCCCCCAGACCCGCGACTGGTGCGCCCTAGAGATCGCACTCGACGGGCTGGCCGCGCTGGGTGAGGGGCTGTGCGCTCATGTGCAGCTTTGGTCGCTCAACGGCTATCTGTTCTAGACCGCGCTGACCAGTGCCGAACCCAATGCGCCCGACCGCTTCGCGCTGCGCGATTTCGCAGTGCACTCCTGTCGCGCGGCGCAGCCAAGCACTGTCCCCCGCGAGATCCCCGCCGACTGGCTGCGGCAGGCCCGCCACCCGAAGCTGTCGATCATCCTGCCTCGGCACGCCCAGCATTTCCGCCTGATCTGTCAGAATGTCGTCATCACGCGGTCCGCACTGGTTTGACAGGGCACGAGAGCGGGCCTAGCGTGCGGGCACCTGGCGGGAAAGTGGTCGCGCGCGTGTCTGGCATCAACTCTGAACTACCGGAATTCGCCGTCTGGGGCGAGCGTGGCATGGACGTGTTCCGCCGCGTGGAGGAACGCGCCCAGCGCCGCAGCCGCTATGAGTGCATCGCCACTGTCGACCCCGACACCGGTGCGGTCGCGGATTTCGCGCCGGTCGCACGCGACGACCCTGACCGGATGCGTGCCGCTGCTGACCGACTGCGTGCCGCGCCGCTGCTGGCACAGGATTTCGCGCTGGGTCGGCCGCAGGGTTATCCGCCAGCAGGCGAACGACCTGTCGAGATTTTCCTTTATCTCGACTTTTTCCGCCACTGGCAGATCGCCGAACAGGAGGTCGCCCGCGTCGGCGCCCGTATCAAAGCGGATGAAGCGCTCTCGCCGCCCGAAGTCTCGGGCGCACTGCGGATACTGCTGGACTTCAACCGCCTGTCGCGGGCCGCGCCGATCGTGGATGCGGTCCTGCCCGCGCTTATGCGGGCCGCCAACGGGCAGCGTGACGACAGATGGCAGAACGCGGCCTATGCCCTGCGCATGGTCGGCGATCTGCGGCTGCGCGCCGGGCGGGCGCGAGATGCACTCGCCGCTTATGAGGCGGCACTGTCGCTGGGCGTGAACCCGCACCGGACCCAATGCGCCATCCGCGCCGCCCACGCGGCGCAGGACCTTGCCGCGATGCGCCGCCACCTGAGTGCCTATGCAGAACGCTGGCCCCTGCCCGCCCCTCTTGTGCATCTGCGCGACAGCCTTGCGCCCACGGCCGAGGGGGACTCGGTGTGATCCGCCCCGACCGCGAGAACGTCACCGACATTCTGTGCATCGGCGCGCAGAAAGCCTCGACCAGCTGGCTGCACCATGTGGTCAACGCGCATCAGCGCACCTATGCCTTTCCCAACAGCGCGCCCGTGACCTCGACCAACAAGGAGGCGCATTTCTGGGACTGGAACCATCATCGCGGCCTGGACTGGTATCGCGACCTGATGGCCCCGCCCCAGCCCGACCGGCTGGTGATGGATTTCACCCCCGAGTACTCGCTTCTGGGCCAGGAGAAGATCCGCGAATGCAAGGCGATCAACCCGACCGCGCGGGTCATCTACATCCTGCGCGACCCGCTGGCACGGGCTGTTTCGGCGTTGCGGATGCACACGCTCTGGCGCACCAACCGCGCCGCCGCCGAAGAGGTCGAGATCGCGCTCGACGATGACTTCCACGCGCTGGTCAAGAAGGCGCGCATCCTCGAGATGAGTTCTTATGTCTACAACTTCGAGCGCTGGGCGACGGCCTACAGCGATATCCTTGTGCTGAATTACGAGGATATCCTCGCCGCCCCTGTTGCCATCACCGAGCGGGTGCTTGCGCATTGCGGCCTGTCAGTGGCGGATATGACACCCGAGGCGCGCACCGAATACGAAAAGCGGCTGCAGAAACGTGTCTGGGCCAGCGTATCCTACCGGATCACACCGGCTGCCGCGCATTTCCTGCACGGGATGCTGTGGCCGAAACGCCAGGCCGCCGAGCGGACCTTCGGCTTTGCCTTCACGGAGTATCGCAATGTGCTGGAGCCGTTCGACGCCGCGTGACGGCCCATGAGCGGCGCGCAGTTGCCGGATGCGCAGGCCCTGCGACGGGCGCTTTGGGATGCGCCGTTGCCAGATCCCGGGGCGCCCGGTCGCGAGGTACTGGGCGCGGTGGCAGGCGGGGCCGACTATGGCGCAATTCGCCAAGCGCTTGCGCTGCTGCACCGGCACGGCCTACCTGCCGACGCCGCTGCGCGTGCAGCGCAAGAGCGCTGGCGCGACTCGATCGACATGGCGCGGCTGGCGCTCGACCACGCCAAGCCGGGCGCGCAAGCGCAGGCGCTGGCCCGGCTCGACGCCTGCGTGACGAGCGCCAATCGCCGCCGCGCGGTGCTGGCCGAGGCGTATCTGCGACAGGGCCAGCGCGATGCGGGGTGGCGCGTGCTGCTGGCTATCGACCCTGCCTCGCGCACAGTGATCGCCGATACGCAGCGGCGTGTGGAGTGGGCGGTCGCTGCGGGTAATTTCGCCCGGGCCGAGGCCGATCTGGCATGGCTGGAAGGCCGCGCCGAAGCGGACGGGTTGGCCGCGCTGCGCCTGTGGCTGTGCTACCGGCGCGACGGCGCGGCGGCAGCGGTCGATCAGATGACTGCCGGGACCCCGGCCCGGATCCTCTGCACCATCTTCCTTTCCGAAGGCGACCTGCCCCGCGCGACCGAGGCGCTGGCCCGGCTACACGACGAGGCGGAGGCGGCGCGCATCGCGGTACGGCTTGCGCTGGAGCGCGGCGACGGGGCGGCGGCGCGCACAGCACTTGCCGGGCGGCTGGCCCCCGAGGCACCGTGGCAGTGGGACCCTGCCGATCATTTGCAATGGCTGCGCGCGGGCCATCTGCGCGCGGATCCGCCCGAGGCGCTGGCCGCCCACGCCGAAGCGGCCTGTCGGCTGTGGCCGCGCCATGACGGGCTTGCCTACCTGATGCGACTCTTGCGCGAGGGCACAGTTGACTGGGCAAGGCTCGCAAACGAGCCATCGCCAAGCATCCCCGCACGCGCGATGGGCGAGGCGCGCGCGGCGCTGCGGCTGGGGCTGCCGGGCCGCGCGGCGCGGCACCTGGCAGTGGCGCGTCGCGCCGCCGCGCCAGCCGAGGTCGCCCCTCTGCGCGCCGATGCGCTGCTGCGCGCAGGCCGTCGGAACGCGGCCGAACACGCCGCCCGCGCGGCCGTGGCGATGGCCCCCGACGCCGTGACCCGCGCCGATGCCGCGCTGCAACTCGCCGAGGCGCAACTGGCCGCACGCGACCCGAGGGCCGCGATGGCGACGTTGGCGCCCGTAGCGCGGGACTTCCCCGACCGGTTGGCGGGTTTGCTTGCCCGTGCCCGCGCCGCGTTCCAGTCTGGCGACTTTTCCCGCGCCGCGAAGTTCCACGCGCAATTCAACGCATGCAAGGCGACTGCCACTGGCACGGATGTCCGCGACCGGATCGTCGCCGACGCCGCACACGCCGCAGAAGCCTGCGGGATGTCTTTCGCCCATGACCGGCCCGTGCAGGATATCATCGCCGAAGTCGGGGCGGCGCGGATCTCGGCCTCGGCGGGTTTGTCAGCCTGGGCGCTGATGCGGATGCAGGCCGACGGCGCGCCTGGCTTCACATTGGCACATGATGCGCGCATTCCGCGCCGGATCGCGCATTACTGGCAAGGCCCGCACAGCCCCGCCCTGCCCCGCGCCCGCGCGGCCTGGGCCGCGCAGCACGCTGGGTTCGAGACGCGGCTTTTCGACGCCGAGATGGCCTGCGACTGGTTGCACGGGGCACATGGCGCAGAGATCGCCAAACAGTTTCACAAGCTCGAGCAGCCCGCCCTGCGCGCCGATCTGTTCCGGCTGTGCTGGATGGTGAGTGAAGGCGGCGTTTTCGCCGATCTCGACGAGTTCCCGCGCCTGCCGGTTACCCCCTGGCTTGCACAGGCGCGGGCGGTTTTGTGCATCGAGCACGGCTTTGGCACGATCGCGAATAATTTCCTGGCCGCCGAGCCCGGTCACCCGGTCTGCACCCGCGCGCTGGATTACGCGCTCGCCGCACTCGCACAGACCGATGCGCCGTATCCGTGGTGGCACACGGGCCCGGCACAATGGACCCGCGCTGCGCTGGGCAGCTGGCTGGATGGCACGGCGCGCGACGGGCTACGCTGGCTGTCGCAAGACGAGTATTGCCGCCGCGTTTCGACCAACTTGCCATACCCGCACAAGCGCGGCCCCGACCACTGGCGCTGATCAACCGTGTTCCCTGAATCCTTGGCGCTATTTTATCGACAATTTTCCATCATACCGCAAATTCCGGTTCACAGAATCCTTCGGGTATGCTCTATACACCATGCGCGCCGCAGAAACGCGCGTCAAAACAGAAGAACCATGGGAGGAATACATGGATCGTCGTTCTTTCTTGAAGGCCTCGACCGTCGGGGCCGGTGCGGCTGCGGCCAGCACGCTCGCAGCGCCCGCTATTGCGCAGGGCCGCATGACCTGGAGGATGGTCACGACCTGGCCGCGCAACTTCCCGGGCCTCGGGACCGGTGCGCAGCGTCTTGCCGACCGGATCACAGCGGCCACGGACGGGATGCTGACGGTCGAGCTGTTCTCGGCGGGCGAGATCGTGCCCGCGCTACAGTCGATCGACGCGGTGATCGACGGCTCGGCCGAGATGATGCATGGCGCGGCCTATTACTGGCAGAACAAGTCGGTCGGCCTGTCCTTCTTCACCGGGGTTCCCTTCGGCATGACCTCGCGCGAGATGTCGGCCTGGGTGCGCTTCATGGGCGGGCAGGAGCTGTGGGACGAGTTGTATGACCAGTTCGGCCTGATCGGCTTCATGTCTGGTGATACCGGCACGCAGGGCGGTGGCTGGTTCCAGGACGAGTTGTCGGGGATCGAGGATATTCAAGGCCTGCGTTTCCGGACGCCCGGTCTGGGCGGTCAGGTCTGGGAGAAGATGGGGGCATCGGTGACCAACCTTGCCGGGGGCGAGATCTTTGCCGCCCTGCAATCAGGCGCGCTGGATGCCGCTGAATTCGTCGGGCCCTATAACGACCTTGCCCTGGGCTTCCATCAGGTCCGCAAGCATTTCTACACCACTTCGTTCATCGAGCCTGGGCTGGCGACAGAATTCGTGGTGGACAAGGCGAAGTACATGGACCTGCCCAGCAACATGCAGGCCATCATCCGCGATGCCTGTCAGGCAGAGTACGATCAAACCGCGTCGGAATTCTACGCCAATGACCCGATTGCGCTACGGACGTTGGTCGAGGAACATGGCGTGACCTCCTATCCGCAATTCCCTGACAGCATCCTTGAAGCGGGCGCCAATGCGTCGCGCGAGTTGCTGATCGAGATTCTGGATACGGCTGACCCGATCAGCAAGCGCGTGGCAGAAAACTTCATCCAGTCACTGAATCTCGTGCGTGGACGCACCGAGAATACGGATATGGGCTTTCT
>PXES01000207.1 GCA_003564655.1 Paracoccaceae bacterium | reverse complement strand
TGCTCGTTCTCTGACAACACGCGCATGGCATGGTCGTTGAACCCCGCATCAAAGCAAAGCGCAAAGATCTCGCGGAACCGGTTTCCGGTGATGCGGCTGGGTGTCATCCTGCCCGTAAAGCCGATATGTCCCGCCGGAAGGTGGCGAAGCGAAGCAATCGCCGTCGGGCTTAGAAACGCGTCCCCCATGATGAACAGCGTCGTGCCCGCCTCGTTCCAGAGGCTGCGGGAGCTGAGGAACTTGTTGCCGCGCTCTGCGGGCGGCTGCTCGGCCACGTCGACATAATTGACCCCCGGTCGCCGATGCGCCGGGTCGCTGCCGATGATGTGCAGATCGCTGAAGCCTGCATCGCGCAGTTTGACGAGTGTATCATCCAAAAGCGGTCTGCCATCGATCGGGACAAGCTGTTTCGCGCAGCCGAGGTGATTGTTCCAGCGGACCGCTTCGCCACCGCAAAGCACGATGACACGGGTCATGTCCGGCCTGATGGGCGTGCCGGGCCGCGCCCCGTGCGCGCGGTCGATCGCGGGTTGTTGCCTTGGCCTTGCCTTCTTTCGGCACGCAGGGGACCCCGGCGAGAAACCACGCCGGGGGAAAGTCGCGAGATCCACGCTACAACAAACCTTCGCGTTGGCGGGCAACTTATCGCTTCCTGCTGGGCGGATTGTCGCGCATTGCCGCCATGCCCTTGCGGGTGGCGGCGCAGGGATGGCGGGGCGCTATCGGCGGGCCACCCGCGACATGGCATTGCATCTGCGGGCGCAGGCAATAGGGTCGTGCGCAGGGGCCAATCACGCGCCCCGGAACGGAGGTCGCATGTATTCCCACCTGCTGGTGACAGTCGCCTATGACAAGGGCCATGACGCGGCCCCGGTGATCGAGGTGGCAAAGGCGCTGGCCGCGCCGGGCGCGCGAATCACGCTGGTTCATGTGATGGAGCCCGCGCCGGTCTTCACCCTCGATTTCCTGCCCGAGGGATGGCGCACCGAACTGCGCGCGGCGATCGAGGCCGATCTGGCGGGGCTGGCCGAAGGGATCGAGAATTCCAGCGTGATCGTCGCCGAAGGCGATGCGGCGGGCGAGATACTCGAGGCCGCGCGGGCCGGGCAGGCGGATTGCGTCGTCATCGCCTCGCACCGCCCCGGGATGCACGCGCTGCATCTGGGCTCGACCGCAAGCAAGGTGGTGTCGCGCGCGCAATGCGCGGTGCATGTGGCGCGGCGCGAATGAGCGTCGCGCAGTGGGGCGACCGGCGCGTGCTGGTCCTGATGGCGGCCGAACCCGAATACGGGCCAGAGTTGCGCGCCCGCATCGCGCCTGTGATGACCGGCATCGGCCCGGTCGAGGGCGCTGTCGTGGCGACCGCCACGCTGGCCGAATTGCAGGCTGGCGCGGGGTTGCCCGACCTGGTGGTGACGCTGGGGTCCGCAGGCTCGGCACGGCTGGCACAGGCGCAGGTCTATCAGGCCAGCCATCTGGCCTATCGCGACATGGACGCCTCGGCGCTGGGCTTTCCGCGCGGGGTGACGCCGTTTCTCGACCTGCCCGCGGTGATCGAACTGCCACTGCACCTGCCGGGCGTGCCCGAGGCGCGGCTCTCGACCGGGGGCAATGTCGTCTCGGGTCCGGGCTATGACGGCATCGCCGAGGAGATGGTGGATATGGAAAGCTACGCAATCTGGCGGGCCTGCGCGCGGTATGACGTGCCGCTGGTGGTGCTGCGCGGCATCTCGGACGGGGCCGCGCCGCTCGAGGGGTTGTCAAGCTGGACCGAATATCTGGACGTGATCGACGCGCGGCTGGCCGAGGTGCTGGACCGGCTGCGCGCGGCGGTCGAAGCCGATGCGCTGGTCCGCCGCGCGGGCTGATGCGGCGTCCGGCCGTTCATCGCGCAGCGGGGCAGGTTTTCCCGGCCCTCGTGACTGGCCCAAAGCGCCCTCGGGCCGTGCCCACCCACCCGCCCTTGCAAGGCCCGAGGGCGCTTGTCAGCGGGGCGCGCGAACGCGCTGCCCCGCGCGGATCGACCACAGCTTCCATGACCCGCGCGCCGTTTTTTGCCGCTGCATTCCCCCCGCACCCCTGCTAGGTTGCTGCCCATGTCGATCTGGACCCGCATCTCCGACGCGCTCAAGGCGCTGCGCACGGGCGAGCCGCTCAGCGCCGTCTTCGAGCGTCTGCGCACGCCGCACGAGCGGACCGTCGCCTTCACCATCGCGGTGATCGCGCTGGGGGCGAAGCTTGCCAAGGCCGATGGCCAGGTCACGCGGGGCGAGGTCGCGGCCTTCCGGCGCATCTTCACCATCGCGCCCGAGGACGAGGCAAACGCCGCGCGTGTCTTCAACCTGGCCCGGCAGGATGTCGCGGGGTACGAGCACTACGCCGCGCGGATCGCACGCATGTTCCCGCCCGGCGATCCGGTGCTGGTCGATCTGATGGAGGGGCTGTTCGAGATCGCCATGGTCGATGGCAGTTTTCACCCGCAGGAAGACGCGTTTCTCAGCGAGGTCGCAGAGATCTTCGGCCTCGCGCCGCGTCAGTTCCGCTGCCTGCGCGCGCGCTATGTCGGCGATGTGCGCCCCGATCCTTATGACGTGCTCGACATCGCGCCCGATGCAAGCCTCGAGGCCGTTCGCCGCGCCTATCGCGACGCAGTGCGCGAGACGCATCCCGACCGGCTGGCCGCGCGCGGTGTCCCGCCCGAGGCCGTGCGGCTGGCCGAACACCGGCTGCGCGACCTCAACCGCGCATGGGAAGAGATACGCGCAGGCCACGCCGCCTGAGCGACCGGCCCGTGGCCGGTTGACAATCCCGCCTCTGCGCCGCATCAGCACCTCATCATACCCGCAACCGGGCGTTCCGTGGGCGCCAAACAGACGAGGACCGGCCGATGGCCCAGATTTCCCTGACATTTCCCGACGGCAATTCGCGCAGCTACCCGGTCGGCGTCACGCCCGCCGAGGTGGCCGAGAGCATCGCGCCGTCGCTGGCGAAAAAGGCCATCTCTGCCAGCGTCGGCGGCGAACATTGGGACCTGCAATGGCCCATCGAGCGTGACGCCGCCATCGCCATACATACCATGGCCGATGACGCGCCCGCGCTGGAACTCATCCGCCACGACCTCGCCCATATCATGGCGCGCGCCGTGCAGGAGATCTGGCCCGATGTGAAGGTCACCATCGGCCCCGTGCGCGACAAGGGCTGGTTCTACGACTTCGACCGCGCGGACCCCTTCGTGCCAGAGGATCTGGCCCGCATCGAGGCGCGGATGCGCGAGATCATCAACGCCCGCGAGCCCGTGCGCACCGAGGTCTGGGACCGCGCCCGCGCGATCCAGCACTACAAGGACGCGGGCGAGCCCTTCAAGCTGGAGCTGATCGACCGCATCCCCCAGGGCGAGCCGATCCGCATGTATTGGCACGGTCCCTGGCAGGACCTCTGTCGCGGCCCGCATCTGCAGCATACGGGGCAGGTGCCCGCCGATGCCTTCAAGCTGATGAACATCGCCGGGGCCTACTGGCTGGGCGACAACACGCGGCCCATGCTGCAACGCATCTATGGCGTGGCGTTCAAGGATCGCAAGGCGCTGAAGGCCCATCTGACCATGCTGGAGGAGGCCGCCAAGCGCGACCACCGTCGTCTGGGCCGCGAGATGGACCTGTTCCACATGCAGGAGGAAGCGCCGGGGCAGGTCTTCTGGCACCCGAACGGCTGGTCGATCTACACCACGCTGCAGGACTACATGCGCCGCCAGCAGCGCCGCGGTGGCTATGTCGAGGTGAACACCCCGCAAGTGGTGGACCGCAAGCTGTGGGAGGCCTCGGGCCATTGGGAGAAATACCAGGACCACATGTTCATCGTCGAGGTGGATGAGGAGCACGCCCGCGAAAAGGCGATCAACGCGCTCAAGCCCATGAACTGCCCCTGCCATGTGCAGATCTACAATTCCGGGCTGAAAAGCTACCGCGACCTGCCGCTGCGCATGGCCGAATTCGGATCCTGCAACCGCTATGAGCCGAGCGGCGCCCTGCACGGCATCATGCGGGTGCGCGGTTTCACGCAGGATGATGCGCATATCTTCTGCACCGAGGATCAGATCCGCGCCGAGACACAGAAATTCATCGACCTGCTGGCCGGGATCTACCGCGATCTGGGGTTCGAGAGCTTCCGCGTGAAATTCTCCGACCGCCCGGAAAAGCGCGCCGGGGCGGATGATGTCTGGGACCGTTCGGAATTCGCGCTGCGCGCCGCGACCGAGGCGGCGGGCTATGCCTATGAGGAAAACCCGGGCGAGGGGGCCTTCTACGGCCCGAAGCTGGAATTCGTGCTGACCGACGCCATCGGGCGCGACTGGCAATGCGGGACGCTGCAGGTGGATTTCGTCCTGCCCGAGCGGCTGGACGCGACTTACATTGGCGCGGATGGCGCGAAACATCGCCCCGTCATGCTGCATCGCGCGGTTCTGGGAAGTTTCGAGCGGTTCATCGGCATCCTGATCGAGAATTTCTCGGGCCGCCTGCCGCTGTGGCTCGCGCCGCGTCAGGTGGTGGTGGCCTCCATCGTGTCGGACGCGGATGACTACTGCCGCGAGGTGGTCGCGGCCCTGCAAGCCGCCGGGTTGCGGGCCGAGCCCGACCTGCGCAACGAGAAGATCAACTACAAGGTGCGCGAGCACTCGGTCGGCAAGGTGCCAGTGATCCTGGCCATCGGCGCGCGCGAGGTGGCCGAGCGCACCGTCTCCGTGCGCCGCCTGGGCGAGAACCGGACCGAGACGCAAGGACTTGAGGCGCTGGTCGAGGCGCTGCGGGTCGAGGCGCTGCCGCCGGATATGCGGTAAGGTCCGGCAGCCGGCGATCCGGCCGGGGACCCCTGCCGGGTGGTGCCGCAGGATCAGGCGCCCCGCCGATCGTCTGTCACCGACCGCGTCGTGCGTGGCTCAAGTGACGGCCGCGCTGCCCTGCGCATATGCTCGAG